>JAUNVN010000098.1 GCA_030537655.1 Bowdeniella nasicola
GATGGTCTTTTCTTCCTCGATCACAATTGTTCCGGCAGTCGCCGGCATCGTTGCCGCGTTGGTTGTCCTGGTGGTGGTGCTCGGGTCTATCCCCGCTATCCGGTTCCTGCTGCGGTTACGACCGGCTGAAGTGTTGCACGGGCGGTAAGGAATATGTCGAAACGCACAATGTTCATTCGCATGGTGCTCTCATCCATCATGCGGCGGCGCTCACGGGTACTGATCGCGATGCTGGCGGTCGCCATCGGTGCGACCACCCTGGCGTCACTCGCGATGATCACCATTGACGTGCCGCGACAAATGGCACGGGAAATGCGCTCCTATGGAGCCAACGTGGTCGTGCTGCCAGCTGAAGAACACGACAGCTTTAGCCCCGATGTACTGCAAGAGATCACTGGCGATATTCCCGACGATCTTCTCGTTGGCGCGGTCGGATTGGAATACGAACCGGTCACCATTAACGATTTACCCTACGTTGCGGTTGGTACCGAATTGCAGGCGGCTAAAGAAATCAACCCGTATTGGTATGTCGATGGCAGTTGGCCAACAACTGCGGGCAGTGCACTAATTGGGCGCGAAATTGCGCGTGCGATTGATGTTGGCGTGGGTGACACCATCACCTTGACTCAGCTGGCTGGGGGTGCTTCCAGTGCGAGCGCACCGGGAGGCGAAACCAGCGAGGCGGGCCAAATCAGTGTTGATGGGGGCAACCCGATCGCCCCACCGGGGACAGACCTCACCGATGCGATGCCAGGTGGGGGAGAGGAACTGCGTGAACTTGGCGTTGAAGTTGCCGGTGTGCTGGAAACCGGCGGATCCGAAGACGGGTTCGTCTACCTCTCCAGCGCCGACCTGTCACAACTCACCGGGAGGCCACATCAACTCACCGTTGCAGAACTATCAATTGCTGCGAAGGACGATACGATCGACCGCGTTGCCAGTGACTTGCAACAGCGCCATCCTCAGGTCAGTGCTGCCCCGGTTGCGCGCCTAACCCACTCCGATGCCAACGTGTTAGAGATGTTGCGCTCATTGATGCTGATCATCACGGTGATCGTGCTGGCGTTGATCATGATTGGAGTGTCGACCACCATGATGGCGGTGGTGACCGAACGGAGGAACGAAATTGGTCTGCGGAAAGCTCTGGGGGCCGATAACCGTTCTATTGTTGGTGAATTTCTTGGCGAGGCGGTGGTGTTGGGCCTATTCGGTGGGATTATTGGTGCGCTCGCCGGCTACGGACTCGCTCAGGTAATTTCACTCAATGTCTTCCATCGCACCGTGGTCTTCCAACCCCTGGTGGTGCTCGCCACCATTATCGTGTCAATGTTGGTATCGACCCTGGCGAGTTTAGTGCCGGTGCGCCGCGCCATCGATATTGACCCCGCTTTGGTATTGCGTGGAGAGTAAGGATTGCAGATGACTGACAACCTCATTAGCTTACGTGACGTTTCGAAAATTTACGGTGACCTGCACGCACTGGATCACGTTGATCTCGATATTCCACGCGGCCAGTGGATTTCCATCGTCGGGCCCTCTGGTTCGGGTAAAACTACCTTGATGAACATTATTGGTTGCATGGATTCCCCATCGACCGGGCAGGTGATGCTGGACGGGGCGAATATTTCTGAGCTGTCCGCATACGACCTCACCCAGGTGCGCCGCGAGATGATCGGCCTGGTATTCCAGCAATTCCACCTCATCGGACACCTCACCGCCGTAGAAAATGTGATGGTTTCGCAGTACTACCACTCGGTACCCGATGAGAAAGAAGCCCTCGAAGCCCTCGACCGGGTGGGGCTAGCTGACCGTGCTACCCATCTGCCGCGACAGCTTTCGGGCGGGGAACAACAACGCGTGTGCGTGGCACGAGCCCTGATCAACTATCCGAAAGTGGTCCTGGCTGACGAACCGACCGGTAACCTCGATGAAACAAACGAGGAGATCGTATTGGGCATTTTTGAACAGTTACACCAAGAGGGCACCACGCTGATTGTTGTCACCCACGATGCCACCGTAGCGGGCAAATCACAGCGGGCCGTCCGGTTAAATCACGGCCGCGTTGACGATGATTTCTTTAATGCTCCCCACCGGCAGGTCCCCGGAAAGAAGGGCCATCATGACTAAGGCACACGGCTACCACCTGGCAGGATTGTCACTGGCGGCTTGTTTCCTGCTTTCTGCCTGCTCACCACCCGAACTGGTCGATATGAGCCAGCCACTTAACGATGGCGAATATGTTGGCAAATCCAATCCCGATGAACAAGATGCAATCGGGATTGTTACCATCACGGTCACCGATGGAAAAATCACCTCCACCAGCTATGAGACGGTCACCAAAGATGGGGAGGAAAAGGGCGTCGACTATGGGAAAACCTCCCAGGGAGAAGTTGGAAACCGAGAATTTTACCAACGGGCCCAAGCTGCGGTGGCATCCTATGACGAATATGCCGCTCAGCTCACTGAAAAACAGGATCCCACCGAGGTGGACGTGATTTCCGGGGCAACAGTTGCACACTCCCAATTTCTTCAGGCTGCCGTACGCGCAGTTTTGCAGGCCCAAGGGCTGGAAGATGACGGGGCAGCCGATTCGATCAATATGCCCAGTCTCGATCTGGACGAAACCGACTACTAGTGACCTCTCTCGCGCGTGCCCACCTGGCGCGTACCCCCGGTCAATTCCGCACCGCCTTTAGTGGTGTTGGAACCGTAATCACCGTGATTGGACAGGGGGAAACCGACGCTAATTTAGCTCAGCGGCTGCGCCAGGAAGTGGCCGATGCGGAAGCCTCACTGTCTCGTTTCGCTCCGAATTCCGATATTTCCCGCCTCAATCGTGGTGACGATTGGGTGCAGTTAACTCAGTGCAGCGCCGAGGTGCTCAATGCCGCCATTGATTATGCCGAAAGCACCGACGGGATTGTCACACCACTGATCGGCCGGTTGATGCAACTGTGGGATGTGCGTACCTGGCTTAGTGCCCTGGCAGCAGGCGCCACCCCGCAGCCACCGCCCTCCCGCGCTATCGCCGCTGCCCGTGCCAGCTGTGATCTGACATTGTTGCGCCGACGTGGTGCGCGCGAATTCCGCCTTGATGGCGGTGCCCTGGTGGATCTGGGGGCAATAGCTAAAGGATGGATTGCCGATCGGCTGCGACAGGTCGCACATGCGGGCGGCCTGTCGCGGGTCCTGGTCAGCGTTGGCCAATCATCGATCTCGACGCGGACGGCCAAACCGGCCTGGCGCGTTGGGATCCGCGCCGTTAGTGGACCGCCCGATGTAATCGCCGGGCGGATTGAACTGGCCGATGCGTCACTGTCCACTTCGGGTGACTATCTCCAAACGCTGCCACAGCTTGTTGCCGGACATGTCGTCCACCACATTATTGATCCGCGCAGCGGCTATCCCGCAACGTCTGACATCCGGCAGGCAACCGTTGTTGCTCCAGATGGGATGCAAGCTGAAGTGGCCTCCACCTATGCACTTATTACCGGAGCGAGTCCAACACCGCGTTTTCCCGCAACTCAAACCCTTCTTGCCACCGCGACGGGCTACCACGCCAGTGATGATCTTGCCTGGTATCCACTGTCAAGGTAAGCGAACTGTCATACTGGCGGTATGCGTCTGTGGAGTGTACACCCGGCTGTGTTGGATCGGCGTGCCCTGGTCGCCTGTTGGCGTGAGAGCCTGCTCGCGCAGGCGGTGTTACGCGGGGCTACGCGCGGTTATCGCAACCATCCACAGCTGGAGCGTTGGCGTGCTCATCATCAACCACTTGCCGTACTGGGCGGCTACCTTACCTGCCTGTGGTGGGAAGCACGCGAGCGTGGCTATAACTTCAATGCTGCCAAGATCGCGAGCCCGCCGATGGATCTCAACGCTGTACGAGCTACCAGCGAACTACCGGTTGGCCTCCGCCTTGCGGTGACCGATGCCCAGTTAGCCTACGAATTGGTCCACCTGCGCGCAAAAGTTGCTGCACGTGCTGCCGAGGAACTCTGGCGGCTGCCAGCAGCCGGTGAACCGATTCCTGCCGCAGCGATATTCGACGTTGTTCCCGGTCCGGTTGCAAGCTGGGAAGTGGGGGCGCGCACGTCGCTGTGACCAATACGCTAACCAAATAGTGTGGCCTTTGAAATATGTGTGATATTCGCGTCCTGACCGATATCGCTACGCATTTGGTGCATTTTCCGCCATACTGGAGATACGCGATATACCCCCGGGGGTATTAATGGTCTGGGGGAGAGAAAGGAGCCGACCATGGCACGCACAGTAATCCTGGGTGCGGGTGTCAGCGGCCATACGGCAGCACAACGGCTGTCACGGGCGCTGAAGGGGACACCGCATGAAGTAGTCGTGATTTCTCCAAATAAACAATGGAATTGGATCCCATCCAATATTTGGGTTGGTACCGGAGCAATGCCCGGCGAGAAGGTCGTCTTTGACCTCGCTCCAATCTACGAAAAGATGGGCGTTACCTTCCACCAGGCAAAAGCCACTGAAATCCATCCCGAAGGTGATGGCAGTTCACAACCGTTTGTGGTTTATGAACGCACCGATGCGGGACATGAAGGTGAAGTAGGCAAAGTCGAATACGACTACTTAATTAATGCCACCGGGCCGAAACTCGCCTTTGAAAAAACCCCGGGCCTTGGACCCGATGGGGGACACTCACTGTCGGTGTGCACCAAAGACCATGCGGTCCAAGCAGCAGCAGCCTTTACCGATTTGATTGCCAAACTTCGCCACGAAGGCGGGCGTGCCACCATGGTCGTGGGGATGGGCAACGGCACCTGTACCTGCGAGGGGGCCGCTTTTGAATACGTCTATAACGTCGATCACGAACTACGCCGCGCCGGCGTGAGAAGCCAGGTTGACCTGGTCTACCTCACCAACGAGAAAGAACTCGGTGATTTCGGGGTGGCGGGGATGCGCTTTACCGAAAACGGGTTCGTTACCGATTCGCGCTTGTGGACCGAATCGCTCTTTCGTGAACGCGATGTGCGCGCCATTGTCGGCGCGGGTGTCACCCGTGTGGAACCGGGCAAAGTCATCTACGAATCCCTTGATGGGAGCGAACACGAACTCGAATTCGACTTTGCAATGCTCCTGCCTCCCTTTACCGGTCAGCCACTGAGCGCCTATGGAGCCGACGGGCGAGATCTGACCGATGAACTATTTGCCCCGAACGGGATGATGAAAGTTGATGCCCGCTACGGGGTGAGCGATCCGGAAGCCTGGCGAGCCTCCGACTGGCCAGAGACCTATCGCAATCCGAGTTTTCACAACATTTGGGCAATCGGAATTGCCTTCGCCCCGCCCCACCCGATTTCCCGTCCCTACACCAACCCGAATGGCACGGCGATTGCTCCGGCTCCACCACGAACAGGAATGCCCTCGGGGGTGATGGGCCGCGAAGTGGCAAAAACCATCGCCGAGCGGATTTTACATCCCGAAAAAGCCGTTACCCACAAGGCTTCCATGGCGCGGATGGGGGCGGCATGTGTGGCCTCAACCGGTAGGGGACTCAAGGGGGGATCAGCTGCAGCCATGGTGATGCACCCGGTGGTTCCCGACTTTGAAAAGTATCCTGAAACGGGACGCTCGAAATTTACAACCGGTGAGATTGGCCTGTCAGGCCACTGGATGAAACTGCTACTACACCACATGTTCATTTGGAAAGCGAAGAGCAAACCCATGTGGTTTGTGATCCCAGAATAGGGTGGAAGGACATAACATGAGCGCAAAGATTCCCGCGGTGACTCCCGCAGATGATCACGCCAGCATCGATGTGGCGGAACGGATTTCGACTGCACCACTGCCAACAAAGCGTACACTCCGGCTGCGCCAATCCCTGCCGTTACAGGCGCTAAACGCAGTCAAATTTGGGGTGCGGATCCTCCTGGTTTCCCGCGCTGACCACTAGGGTAAACGCGACTGGGCCGCGGTCATCAACTGTTGGCAGCGGCCCAGTGTTGTCAAGATTTTCGGAACAGGGGTTTGGCTTGATAATGCGGCGCACTGGTGACCTGGCAACCGAGGTTACGGAAAATCGCCTCATCTACCGAACCGAGAATTGTCGTGGTGTGGACATCGCACCCGCGCAGCTGTTTCAACTGCTCTAATGCCGCATTGGCATGGGCGGAATGGGTGGCCGAGGTTGACAGCGCGATGAGCACCTCATCGGTATGTAACCGCGGGTTGCGTGACCCTAAATGTTCGGTTTTCAGCGTCTGGATCGGCTCGATGGATTCGGGTTCCAACAGGTGC
>JAUNVN010000099.1 GCA_030537655.1 Bowdeniella nasicola
GAGCACGAAATAGCTTTCACGCTGCGCTTTTTCTCCGGCAAGCTCACCGACCGGGTTGTCGGCATGGAAGGTTCCATGCTCGTCCCAATAGTGTTGCCACCGAGATTCAATGTCGGCGGCAAATTGCGCGGTATAACGAAAAGGCGGCACAGCGGCCGGACTGGTCTCACTCATGGCCCCGATTCTATTGCACCGCTGCGATGGGCTTAAATTGAGCTCACAGATTAGACAGGCCCGCCCGCTCACTTGCGGTGCGCGGGCGGGTGCGAAAATGTGCGCGTTAGCTGGGCTTATTCCGCGTATCGACAAAACCGCTGGGGTGCCGCTGGATTTCACGTACGACATTTTCAATACGTGCCCCCAAATCGGTATCGACGTGCTTCCAGTATGAGAATGCTTTTTCCAAAATTGCTTCGCTCACTCCGTTAAGGAGGTGGCCGGAAATATTGCCCACCAGGCGGTAGCGAACTGCATCGTCCAGAACATTACAAACCAGGTCACCTGTCGGCGAAAAATCAGCTTCGGGGTACGGCACCGGTTCGCTGCGCACCACATCACCGGAAATATCGACGAGATTTTCCTCCGTGGAGCAAGACATATCGGCATGCGGTCCACCGTAGGAGTTCGGCGCATAGACCGGCTGGCCTTCGAGATATTCCACAAAGGGCATCGGTCCGGCCACCGAATAGTTCCGTTTTTCTGTAACCTGCGGCCGGTTCACCGGCAACTGTGCAGAATTCGGGCCGATGCGATAGCGGTGGATATCCGCGTACGCAAATAGCCGCCGCATCTACATCTTGTCCCCTGACAGACCCGTGCCGAGAACCAAACCGGCCGAGGAGAACACGGCCTGGTCAATTCCGGGATCGAAATCTTGCGGATTGCGCTTCAATTCCCGCGCCCCGACCTCGAGGAGCAGGAAGTCGGCTTGCGGTCAAGTCTTTGTGACGTCAAATGGATTGATGTGATAGTCCTTCGCATCCTCGTACGGCATGATCTCACCACTAACGTCCAGGAGGGGAAATTGTCGTCCGCGATCGCGTTATACAGGTAACGACGGTGGTAGCCCGCCACAATCGCGGCCATCTTGTCGGCTTCTTCGCCAGAAAAACCCTCGTGACCGTCCTTTTCGATGAATTCCCACTTCTGATTCGACATGAAGTGGTACTTCACCCAGGAGCGCTCTCGTGCAGCGGTGATCCACTGGAATGTGTGCGGACCATAACCGTTCTGCTCGCGCCTGGAGCGCGAAAGCCCTGGTCGCCCATCAGATAGGTCACCTGGTGTGCGAAGGCACGCATCTGGGTCGAAACCTCCCACTGCATATGGTGATCACGTAAGCCCGCATCCGGTCGACATTTTTGCCAAGGGATGAAGTCGGGGAATTGGATCGCATCGCGGATAAAGAAAATCGGGGTATTGTTCCCAACGATGTCGAGATCACCTTTAGTGGTATAGAACTTCACCTAAAAGCCGCGCGGGTCACGCCGGGTATCGGAGAACCCCTACGCGTCAGCAGCGGTAGTAAACCACACGAGCACCTCACTTTGCGCCCCCGGTTGCAAGACGGCGGCACGCGTGGAGGCCGATAGGTCCTTGGTATCTGTGATACGTACCGAACGCGCCACTACCTTTCGCGTGGACAACATGTTCGGGAACACGCTCACGGTTGAAGTGGGCAAGTTTTTCAATCAGGTAGTCGTCTTGGATGACCGCCGGCCGTTGGGCCCAACGGGGAGGCAATGCTGGTCGCTGCCAACGGGGCTCCCAAAATCTTCGGTGGTGAAGTTATCGGACACGTCGTCTCCGTGGGGTTTAGCCGGCAGGTCGACATGCTGATCGGTGTGCTCGGTTAGTGATCCGACGTTGCAGACACGGAGATCTGGGCTGTGTGGACTGGATCGTTATAATCCGCGCAGCTGCCCCGGTACACAACCTCGGCTGTGTCGACGGTGAAGCCACATCCTTCTTTCGGTTGCTTACCCGGAGTGAAATCGACATGGCACGGCACGTCTTGGATGCGGTGGCATTTACGGCCCCCTATGGTGGTCGTTGTGACGACGCCGCCACGTTCAGCCCGGTTGGTTCAATACAACGCACCAGGCAGACACGTTTAAAAGCCGCGAGCACATCATGGTGGGACATGTCATTAGCCTTCCACCAATCTGGAATGATGCCAGATGAGGATTGCCCCAAACACCCCAGGAGGTTAAATTCGGCGAAATCGCTCGGAAAATGGCGGTCCGCAGCATGCCTGTGGGGAAACAGCGTAATCCAGCGGCGTCTTTACACCGGCCAGTCAGCATCAGGTGAGACGAACTCGCTTCTAAGCTCACCACCCTGTGGATATATGTCCGAAATTTGATGGAAAATCACCCAAATGTGCGTGCTCTAATTTGCATCGGAATACAGGGAGCCGATAGTCAAAAAACTGGTGTACGACACTGTGGCGCCGCACGGTTTCCGCACATTAGCAACGCCATCACTCGCGATCGCATCCCCAATCACACCGCCTGATGATTTCGCATCGCAGCCCACCGCAGCAGACACTGCAATTACCCAGGAAGCGAAACGCGTGATCACATTAGCACCTCATTGATACCCGGTTGTGTTTCGTTTGTTTGCAGCGGTAATCGATGGTGAAGCCCTGGCCATAACGACGCAAAATGGAGATTAAGACAGCTGCTCTGGCGGTATCCAGCTTGAACATCTCACCCCTTGCATCACATTTGTTCCAGGAACGAGATGCACGTGCTTTCGATTCGTGCTGCACACCACAATAAAGGTAAGGCGAGGAGTGGAAGGAATACACCATGTCGAAAGCAAATGCCTCTCCGAAAACTAGCAATTCTACTAACGACACATCGCGATCACCTGGAAGCCGGAAAGGTATTGTGATCGGCGCTGCGGTCCTTATCGTTGCCGTTGTTGTGGCAGTGATTGTATTCTTCGTCAAAGGTGGCGCTTCAAATGTCGATGGGACCGTTAACCGCGAGGAACCGCAAAGTCCCTACGAGATGAGTTTAGATGACCCGCCGAGTGACTACACCAATATGCTCGATGGCAAAGCCCTAGGCAGCATCGATCCGCTGCAACCGTACTTCTTCACAATCGCTTCTGATACCGACTGCGGGGTCTGGCAAAACGAAGAAGACAGCTCCAGCTACATTGATGCCCCTGAAGAATTCTGCACCGAGGCCACCTTGAACGATGGAATTGCCTATGCAGAAACCGAAGCGGGCACCTGGAAAATGTGGGATATCGACAGTGATGACGTCAGCGATGTGACCGATCCAAATGCGATGGATATCGCACAGGTCTTGCCGATTTCGCGTGGCCATACAGTACTCATTGGTAATGATGGCGAAATCGCAGCGGTGAAAGACGGGCAGGATGTGTGGCGACATACCGCTGAAGATTTCACGACACCACTCGATGCTGCGAACCTAGCGCTGTCAGCCGATGGCCGCTGGGTCGTCACCACTGAGATCGGCCCCGACCCGGTTGCGATCGATGTTGAGCACGGCACAATTTTGCCGCCGGAAGATGAAGAATTTGCTGGGGCACTATTCATGCCGCTGAAAGATGGAATCCTATTATTGCCAGATGGTGCATTTGCCGAGGTCTTTGATGTCGTGGCATTCGACCAGGATGGGAAGCACCTCTCGGATATCGATCAGCTCGCCCATGGGCTGCCGCTGCTTGACTACGCCCCCTACGAGCTGCAATACACCGTGGAATCCCTCACCGAGGGCGGCCCTGGCGATAGCGTCGTGGACAGCCGCGAGATCGCACTGCTGCCCGACGGACAGTACCGACAGCTCTCCGCAACCGGTGACGTTCCCTCATTTGAGGGGGTAAGCAAACCGTGTATGCAAATGCCTGTCCTCGCGAAGCAAAACACCATGGCCATTTGCGTGGTCGATGACATGTTCAGCGCGTTTGAAATTGGTGAAGACGATGCCACCAGTGACCCGGCGACTCCTCTACTGTGGGGGTTGAGTGGCGATGGCAGTGACATCATCTTCCATCCGTTTAACGCCAATGCATGGATGATTGAGAACGGTGAACATCTGTTTATCTTGAAGTAGCGCTTGTCCACGAATTCATTTCACACGTGGCTGGGCCGGATTTGAATCCGGCCCAGCCACACTAATTTTGCCCAATTAATCGATATTGTCGGGGGAAGTGAATAGGGTGGCAATATGCGTGGAGCGGTTAAAGAGATTTACAGCATTTACGAAGGTTCCGGCAGGGAGCTGGTAATCCCGGTCTATCAACGCAATTACGATTGGCAGACCAAACACTGTGAACAGCTACTCATCGATCTCGTTGCCCTACAACGGGAGAAACGGAAAAAACACTTTTTCGGAGCGGTTGTCGGTCAGGCGGAAGGTGCCTGGAGATGGGTCGTGATTGACGGTCAGCAACGTCTTACCACCGTAAGCCTCTTAATGTTGGCACTGAGTAACCTAATCAAAACCGGTGAACTTGCCTGTGATGATCCTCATCTCGCCGATCGTATCCAACAGAATTTTCTTATCGATTCAACAACGAACGAAACAAAATTTCGCTTAAAACCCGTCAAGGATGATGCGCTGGCTTATAGTCGTCTTTTCACCGATGACCCCGACGAATGGATTCATGCCTCAAACGTCACTTCTAATTACCGATACTTCCTCGACGAGCTGCCAAAACGTGAACTCACGGGCGACCAGTGGTGGCAGGCAATTGAGGGGCTCGAGGTGATGCACCTCGATTTGGAACATGATGATGATCCACAGCGAATCTTTGAAAGCCTAAACTCAACCGGATTGGCGCTTTCGGAAGCTGACAAGGTGCGAAATCTGGTGTTAATGGGGTTAGAAACCTCGGAGCAAGAGCGCGTATACGAACAATATTGGAATCGGATTGAAAAGAATGTGAACTTTAATACCGATGTGTTTTTACGTCGGTATCTCATTTCAGCAACCCATAAAATTCCGCGTGCTGACGAAGTTTTTGAAGCGTTCAAGTCCTACGCTGCCCAACAAAAAACAAGTGGCGGCAAACTGTTGGAACAAGTGCGCCAGTATTCCTCCTACGCGCACGATATTGAGGCCGCAGAAACCGGAAATCGGCAAATTGACTTACGGTTACACCGGCTGAACCTGCTACGTATCGATGTGACCGTGCCGTTTTTAATGCCCTTGATGGGTGAATACCGTAACGAGGTGCTAAAGCCGGATGATTTTGCCGCGATCCTACAGATGATTGAAAGCTACCTGACACGCCGGATGCTCTGCGGGATCGGCACCCAGGGACTCAATAAGATCTTTTCTACCCTCTACCGTGATCTGCGCCGTTGGGCGCCTCAACCTGAACCTCTCGCTGAGGTACTTGCCTACAAACTGTTGGAACGCGATCGCTCTTCGGCAGGTGTCTTCCCCACCGATGAGCAGTTCTCCGAAGCCTTTCGCACGCGTGATATTTATCGGATGCAACGCGAACGCCGATTCTACCTTTTCGAGTGCTTGGAAAATCTGCACTCGAAGGACTTGCGTGATATCGCTGGCGGGTTAGAGCGCGGTGAACTCTCAATTGAACACATTATGCCGCAATCACTCAGCGCTGCATGGCGCGCCGAGCTCGGTGAGAATGCTGACGAGGTGCACGCGACGTGGTTACATCGGATTGGCAATCTGACCGTGACGGGATATAACCCCGAGTATTCCAACGCGTCATTTGATCAAAAGAAACACTGTGACGGTGGTTTTGATCAATCCCCCTACCGTCTTAATAACCTGGTGAAACAGGCTGACCGGTGGACATCACGTGAATTGGCAGCACGCACCGAACACCTCCTGACCGATGCGCTCACGTACTGGCCGTATCCAACCACGACGTTTGTGCCACCCGCACCGCAACTCGATAACGAACCGCTTGGCGATAACACCGATTTCACCTTTCGCCGAATTGCGGCTTTCGAATGGCAAGGCACGCGTCACGCAGTCCGCAACTGGCGAGAATTTCTTGTGGAGATCCTGCGGGCTCTACTCAGTGAATATCGCAGCGACATCTTTGCCTTTGCACAAGAAAATAACGAGTTTGGCGATGAGGCAAAAGCCGATTTACCTGAATATTACCGGGTTACGGACGGGATGGCAGTCTGGGTCAGTTCCTCAACAGCG
>JAUNVN010000100.1:0-3237 GCA_030537655.1 Bowdeniella nasicola
AGGTCAAACAGATTAGCAACATTGGCACCGGCAGCAAGGATGGTCGCATCCAGTGCCGTATCAATCCAAGTGCGCCGTGCCGTTGCGGCGGTAAGTACCGCCGCCGCACCAATCCCGACGAGTTTTGCCGCACCGGTGGTCACCTCACCGCGGGTCAGGGCGCGCAGGTGGCCACGCAGTCCTTTATGACGGGTATCGCTCTTGGAATCATCCACCGCACCCAGCACACTGGCGGGCACCATCGCGATGAGTGCCCGCGGTTGTCCACTGGCGAGCTGGACGACACTCAGTCCCGTTGCTAGTGCCCATCCACCTGCTAAAGTGACCTGGCGTTTCGCATAGTTGGTGCGCACGAGCGTTTTGTGCTCACGCAGCACATGTGCCACCACCTGGGAGGTCGTGGCACCGAGGCAGGCGATGATCATCGTCGACCTGCACCGACCGGTTCACGTTTTTTACGAGGTGACTGGCTCGGGGTGGGTCGTGGCGACGGTAATGTCGCGGCAGCGGAGGACGCTGCGGGTCCAGATCCCTCAGGCATGGGAGCCAAAACGGCACTTGCTCCCGGCTGGATCCCCCAATGTCCCCCAAGCCCATCTATCTGTGCGCGAAGGGCCCGGGGGGTGTTAATCGCAGCCGCGGTGGTTCCAACCGCATCGACGGTGGTGATCATTTCAGAAAGATCACCGGAACGCACGGTAGCGAGAACGGATTGGGCAGCAGTGGAATCTCCTACAAGAACCGTGGGGATTGTCGCCGTGATCCCGGCACTGACCTGGCTGAGCCCCGTGGCTTTGGCGACCTCTTCGGGTGAGGCGGTGGTCTCAGTGGCGTCGCTCGCGCCCGAAATCACGACAATCGCCGCAGCGCTTTGCTCAACGGTGTCACTAAAGTTCACCAATTGGGGATCAGTGGAAGAAAGAATTTCTGCCAGGGTGCGGGCATTGTCCACATTGCCAACCTGAGCGGTCGCCTGGGCGAGTGCCTGACCGAGGATTTCTTCAGTTGAGGCATTCCCGCTGGGCGCTGGTTCTAAATAACCGGCAAGCTGACCGGAATAGGAGGCAAGAAACGAGGCAGAGTCGGGGTTGACCAGTTCATCGGAGACATTCACTTCAGCGGTGATATCCGCTCCAGCCTGTTCCAACGCTTGGATGAGGCTGTCACCATCACCGGCTCCCGGCAGCCGCACGATCGCAACCGAAATTTGATCCAGGGTGCCACTGATGGCAGCCGGCTGCAGTTCACTGAGGAGCTCATTGCGTGATTCGGCGAGCGCCTCTGCCTCATCTAACCGGTTACGCAGCTTATCGCGATCATTGCGAAGTTCATCAACCTGGCCGGTAATCGCATCGGAGATTCCTTCGCGCAGCGGTCCGGCTCCAAGGACGATTCCGACCGCTAACGCGAGAAACACCGAGATGAGTGAAACGAGGTGATAACGAAAATCAATCATTGTTCCTCCTGCGCTAGCGGAACGTAAATAGGTGCTTAAAGAAATTCACAATGTCATCCATCCACGCGCCAGACAAGCCAAAAAATGTTTGTCCAGCCGTGGTTGACGCCATTGCGGCCGCCAAAGCAAACAGCCCCGCTAACGCTAACAGTAAGAGCTGCCATGATGAAATTCTGGTGCGATAGAGGCGTGAAACGCCCTTCGCGTCGACGAGTTTTGATCCGACCCGCAGCCGCGTGAGGAACGTTGATGACATGCCGGCTCGGCCCTTATCGAGAAATTCCACCAAAGTAGCGTGGGTACCAACCGCAACGACCAGTTCGGCACCTTTCTCATCGGCCAGTAACATTGCAATATCTTCGCTGGTGCCAGCGGCGGGAAATACAACGTGGTCTAATCCAAGCCCTTCCACACGTGCCTGGCCCGGTGCCCTGCCGTCACGGTAGGCATGGACCACAATTTCCGCTCCCGAACGCAATGTCGCATCGGAAACCGAGTCCATATCACCAACGATCACATCCGGTTTCATTCCCGCTTCCATGATCGCGTCGGCCCCACCATCGACTCCAATGAGCACCGGATGGTATTCACGTACATACGAGCGCAGCATTCGCAGGTCTTCTTTGTAGTGGTAACCGCGCACCACTACGAGCGCATGACGATTTTCAAAGCTGGTGTTGACATCGGGAATTCCCACACCATCAAGGAGTAGGTCGCGCTCCCGATTGAGATAGTCCATCGTATTGGCCGCAAAAGCTTCGAGTTGGTGTGAAAGGCCCGCACGCGCCTCAAGTTGCGCCTGTTCGACCCGCTGTGGATCTTGGCGCACGCCAGCAGCGATCAATGTCTCACCCTGCCAGATCTCATCATCATCGATAATGATCTCGCTACCTTCACGCAGGTCCATCACCGTGCCACCGAGATCGTCAATCAGCGGGATATCCGCATCGACAATAATTCCCGGTCCTAAATTCGGATACCGTCCGGTGGTGGATTGGGCGGCATTTAAGATCGCGGCGGGTTTGGCTAATACGAGTGACTCTGCAGCAACCCGGTCAAGATCAGCGTGGTCAATCACGGCAATATCACCGGGCTTCAGCCGGGTGATGAGGTCCTTTGTGCGGGCATCAATACGCACCCGCCCCTGCAGCCGGCCGTCGTCGAGTAGCGTTGCTGGTTTCCGTCGCGAAAAGAGATTCACAGCCTCATCGTGCCACGTTTGCGGCATTTATGAGCTCAGCGGCGTGCCGGAGTGCCGTTTTGGTGTCAGTTCCGCCCAGCATTCGGGCGATTTCGAGCTCTCGTGTCTTCCCATCGACATTGCGCACCTCGGTGGTGGCCTGCTCACTTTGGTCTGTTTTCACCACGACGGCATGGTGGCGCGCAAAAGCTGCGACCTGCGCAATGTGAGTGACAACTATTACCTGATGGTGGGTGGCAAGTCGCGCCAAGCGCTCTCCGACGTGGCGAGCAGTTGTCCCACCGATCCCGGCGTCGATTTCATCAAACACAAAGGTGTGGCCGGCGCGTTTCGCACCGGTCGCAACACACAGTTCTAACGCGAGCATAATGCGCGATAATTCGCCAC
Organism: Bowdeniella nasicola; assembly: GCA_030537655.1. Lineage (GTDB taxonomy): Bacteria > Actinomycetota > Actinomycetes > Actinomycetales > Actinomycetaceae > Bowdeniella > Bowdeniella nasicola_B. The sequence continues at coordinate 3,045 of JAUNVN010000100.1, forward strand.
CTGATGCACCTTGTCCGAGTGGGAGCGCCGGAGCTCCCGGGTGGGCTTGGAGTTTGAAGGTGATGTCATCACCACCGTGAGGGGCAAACTCTGTCGGGGTAATACTGATTATCAGGCGAGCTTTCGGCATTGCGAGAGCAGCGAGTTCACTGGCCACTGCTTCTTCCAGCATTTGGCCCACGTGGCAGCGCTG
>JAUNVN010000100.1:3247-6053 GCA_030537655.1 Bowdeniella nasicola
GCTGTTGGTGGAGCGCTGCAGCTGCCGCACTGACCTGTTGGTGCGCACGCTGTGTTTCTTCATGAAGACGGGCAAGCGCAGCGGGGGAATCATCAAGGTCTTGGAGTTTCGCATGCGCCTGATCACGCCATGTTAACGCCTCTGCAATCGTTGGACCATACACCCGCAGCAGTGTCGTGATTTCAGCACGTCGCTCATGGAGGGCATCCAACTGGTCGGGGTCGGCGTCAAGATCGGTAAGTTTGCGTGCCAATTCATTGTGCACCTCACCGATCTGGGAACTGGCATCGGATACCTCGTCGGCCAGGCTCGCCGCGCTCGGGTCGAAACGGGCCATCGTGGTCAGTGTGTGCGAGAGCTGGTCTAACTGGCTGAGTACTCCCTCTTCGGCGTCAAGTATCGTGATCGCGCTAGTCAAAGCCCGGCGAACCTCGTCAATATTGGTGAGCTGTTCGATCCGGGTGCGTAATTCGTCATCTTCACCAATGCGTGGTTCCACGCCGGTGATCATTCTAATGCCGGTTTCTAAGGCTTGGCGCTGTTGCGCTCGTGCTTGACTATCAGCGCGGCTGGCTTCTAGGCGTGCGGTTAACCGGTGATAGTGCTCGTAACTCTCGCGGTATTCGGCCTGCAATTTCGCAATTTTTTCTCCGCCAGCAGCATCGAGAGTTTCACGCTGATAGGTGGTGGAGCGCAAATGTAACTGTTGGGCTTGTCCGTGAATGGTAATGGTGGTGGCGGCGAGTTCTGCTAGTGCAGCTGCCGGGACGGGGCGTGTTCCCAACCTGGCCCGCGCCCGGCCACTGGCGGGAACAGTGCGGGAGACTATCACCTCGCCATCGTCACATTCGGCATCCATCGTTTCGGCAAATTTGGTTGCTTGTTCACCCACGAACACCGCATCGACACTTGCGCGCGCTGCGCCGGCACGCACCCGCGAACTGTCGGCTCGTTCGCCAGTAATCAGCCCGATGGCGGTTAGCAGCATTGTTTTTCCAGCTCCCGTTTCCCCGGTAATAACGTTCAAACCGGGACAAAACTCGAGGGTAGCTGCTTCGATAACTCCGATATTGCGGATCGTCAGCTGGTCAATCATCGCCGTTGGACTCCTAGCCGATACTTAAAGGAGTGCACGGGCAGATCAAATTTCGCAACGAGGCGTCCGGCGAAAGGAACTGCCTCCAACCGCGCCAATGAGACCGGTTTTGCAGCGCGGCGGATGGAGATGGTCGATCCAATCGGTGCTGGCAGACTCCGCGAACCATCAAGCCATATCTCTGCGTCGCTTGTTCCTGGGGTCACGCGTAATTCGATAAGTGAATCCGGGGCTACCACCAGGGGGCGGGAAAACAGCGCGTGGGCAGCGATTGGCACAATTAAGATTGCTTCCACATCGGGCCATACCACCGGTCCCCCACCGGAAAATGCGTACGCGGTTGACCCAGTTGGAGTAGAAATCACCATCGCATCACAGGAATATGATGAGACCGGTTGGGCGTCAACCGCCATCGCCAGGTCGACCATTTTTCCGCGTGCGGCTTTCTCAACGGCGAGTTCATTTAATGCCCAACCGCGGGTTACCTTCCCGGTTGCGGTTGTCACGCAGATATCCAAGGCGAGACGTTCTTCAACGCGGTAGTTCCCAGCGACCAGTTTGTCGATTACATCGGCAAGCGATTCGGGCTCAGCCTCAGCAAGGAATCCAACATGACCAAAATTTACAGCAATAATGGGGATTGCGGTATCGCGCAGGCGATTTGCAGCGCGCAATAATGTGCCGTCACCGCCAAGGACTAACACCACATCGGCGGTGGCGAGCTCAGCTCCGCTCACCACTTCAGCCCCCCTGCGTGCGAGCAGTTGGGCAGCTTCGCGGCCATCGGCCGCTGTTTTGGCCATCACCCCAATAGTGCGCCTCGTCATTGCTTTCCTTTCCCCCGCTGCTAATTTACCTGCCTGGCGGTCTCGCGGCGATCGCCTGACGGATGGCACCTGGTAGGTCATCAAGGCGTTGGGCATCCGTGACACCCGGCCCATGGGCAGCCAGGAAATATTCGACATTGCCGGCCGGTCCTGGCAAAGCCGAGGGGGCAACGGCCCAGACGTTTAGACCGGTTGCTGTCATCGCATCGGCCACCTGCGTGATTGCCTCGGCATGTAGGTGCGGATCGCGTACCACTCCCCCTTTTCCGAGGCGGTCTTTACCTACTTCAAACTGGGGTTTGACCATCAGCAGGTAGTGGGCATCAGGTGCGGCACATCGTACGAGGGCGTCAATCACCAGCGTCAGGGAGATGAAGGAGAGGTCGCCGACCACCAGCGTGGGTGCGGGCTGGACCTGTTCGGGCTGCAACTGACGCACATTGGTGCGGTCGAGAATTTCCACGCGCGGATCTTGTTGCAGTGACCAGTGTAGTTGACCGTAACCAACATCGACAGCGACAACACTTGCGGCACCGCGGCGCAGGAGCACATCGGTGAAACCTCCGGTCGATGCACCGGCATCTAAACAGCGTCGTCCCTCAATATGTGGGGCGCGCGCACCGAGGTAGTCCAGGGCACTTAACAGCTTGTATGCACCGCGTGAGGCATAGCGTTCAGTGGGTTCGGCTATGACCAGGGCTTGGGCTGGGTCAATTTGGCGAGCTGGTTTCGTTACAACAACGCCATCAAGTTTGACTACCCCGGCCGTGAGAAGCTCACGTGCATGGGTGCGTGATTCTGCCAGATGACGCCGCACCAGTTCGGCGTCAATCCGAACTAGGCGTCCCATTCCTCGCCTGCTTCCCGTTGCAGCTGCCTCGTC
>JAUNVN010000101.1 GCA_030537655.1 Bowdeniella nasicola
CCGCCCGCACGACGGCGCCGAGCGCCATTAGCTCAAGTGGTAGAGCAGCTGACTCTTAATCAGCGGGTTCGGGGTTCGAGTCCCTGTTGGCGCACTTGTTATTGCCCTGAACAGCTTTGGTGCTGCCGTGGCTCACAATCAGGGCCAGCATACCCATTTCAAATAGGTCGGCGACTCTGTCGAGCTCGCTGAGCGCCCACTCGACCTGTCCCCACCAGCGCCGCACTACCCATTGCTGCCCGGTGCCGAGCATGCGGCCGAGTTCCGTCGCCGTGATCCCCCCCGTCGCGCAGCTTCAGCGCGAATACTGCCGGCGACGCGTGCCGTGTTTTCCGGTATGTCTTCAGTTTTCTGTGCAACTACACCCCAACTGCACGCGCTGCGCATTTAAGCCACTTTAACAATGTGGACAATCCTGGGAGCGCCTCGTGTACGACGTCCCGACCATTCACATCGAGGCGACCCCGTCATCATGCGGCGGCCTACCACTCCCCCATGTTGGACCAACCATGGTCTACATCCGAGTGATTTTTTCTGCAGACACGGATGAGCCAGAAAGCCGGGCGTGCAGCGCGAAGGGTCGCATGCCGCGATTACACGCCAGCCAATCGCGCACACACCTGGCTGGCGTCAACATATGTTGACGGTATGAGTGAGCGCGAAGATATTCAACAAGGATTGCAGCGCGCACAACTCCTACGGGAGGAAGCCGACCGACAGATGTTCTACTACGTCCAGCAGGGGGTCGCAGCTGGCATGAGCTGGGCTGATCTCGCCGAATCCGTTGGCGTGAGCCGACAAAACCTCCACCGAAAATATGCGAAGAAACTGCCTCGCAATCTCAGAAAGAAAAACAAATGAACAGATACTTTTGGAGCTCTTGCAGATCAGTTCAGCCGAGGCGATCCGATTCCAGCAGTCGCATATTCAACCCGAAAACATGGTACTCGCCACGCTGGCGGCCGGTCGGATTGCTGCGCGAATTGGAGCGAGGCACGGTCTCACTCTTGAAAGATTAAGGCATGCCCGGATCGAACAAATCGTGTCCACGCTGGGCGAATATGCCGAACGTACCGGTGATGGTGGCGCAGGGAGTACTCATTTCACCCCACTACCGGAACGCTCTGCAGTGGCAGTCTTAACGAACGATGCACCGTCTGTTGACCTGTCCGAACGAGCAAACCACGCGCTCAAAGGTTTCAATGCCGAGCGTGATAAACCCGATGTCTCGCTGTTGGTTCATCTGCTCCACAACAGCAAAGGGGCGCGAATGCTCGTCTCTACCGTTGTGGACGAGCTCGACACGCTAATTTCTGACCTGTCGAGCGAGCCCACTATGGAGCGGGTGGTGATCGACAAAGGCACCGTCACCGAACAAGTCTTCCTGCCAGCATCTGCGATATGAATCAACGAAGCGATCAGCGGTTTCGATCCACGCATTGTTTTTCTTCCGGCTGAATGTCGCGGCAGAACTCCCGGCAATGCATCCGCGAGAATATGGCAAGCCGAAACCGACAAAGCCGGTGTTCCGACAGGCTGGAATGCACGTTGGTCGGTTGACAATCGGGAACGTTTTCAAGCGCGCTTGGCGTTGAAGTGCGTGAATACTCGCGAGACCGGCACGGAACTGACATTGAGTTACAGGGTGGAGCCCACTCCGAGATTGTGGAGGATATGGGCACGTACCATACTCTCAGCTCCACCGTTAGTGGCGCTGAAATGGTTATTGGCAGACAGCGTTGCCTCAGCATCCGCGCCGAGGCGCGCTGAAGAATAAGCGGATCGTGCCAAGGTGAGCTGTGTGGTCCGGAGGGCATCGCGACGCGAAGGTTTTCCCAGCATGCATCCGTGTTTTTAAACAGCACAAAGCCAACGCCACGCGCGGCTCTGCACGAGGACTGTCATGGCGTCAGTTACCACACAGATCGACGAAGACACGAAAGCACGTGCCGCGCACATTGCAGAAGATTTTGGCTCCGATCTTTCTTCCATCACGCGCGCTTTCTATCGGCAGATTGTCCGTGAGAATCGGATTCCCTTGAACCTGAGTTACAACGAGCCAAACTGCAAATCCTTGATAGCTCTTGCCGAAGCTCGGCAGATCGCTGAACGTGGTGAGTCGCGTTTTGAAAGCGCAGAAGAGATGTTTGACGCCCTCGGTATTTAGGTACTAGGTCATGTTGCAAGCAGAGTTCACTGCCCGGTTTCACAAGGACGTGAACGGCTCAAACGGAAACATACGGATCTGAAACTACTGAAGGCAGTGATTCTACTCGTTCTCACAAACGATGCCGAATCCATTGCCGAACTTCGGTGCCGGCACAAAATGCACGACCTGAAAGGCAGTTGGCAAGGTTCGAAAGCCTGCCACGGAGACTGGTTGTGTGTTTAGCAAGTCAGCGGGAACTTCGCACTGGGACTCATGAAGAAATACTCCGCCGAGCGCACTGTCGAGAAACATGTATTCAGCAGCGCGCATCCTGGTGAGGAGTGATCGGAATCTCGTTACCGACAAGCGAAGCGCACCCGCGTGCCAAGACCGCCACCTGACGCGATGTGACGGCACCTTTCACGCGCGCCGGCGCATTCGGACTCGTATTTGCCAACCACTGCAACAACTCTGGATAGGCACTGGCGTGGTTGGCAATCTCGGTGTGTAATTGCGGAAAATTATTGGCAATGTCAACCATCACCTCCGCAGGTATTTGCGGGTTTTGCAACGCGATGCGCGCAGTTTCAAGAGACATGGCTACCTTCAAAGCGTACCTTGGGGACATTGCCAGCCCATCGGTTACGTTCGTTACATTTCGCTGCTGGGCAGTCTAAATTCGAGGGTTCGCCTGTTGATATCTGCACACACCAGGACATCAACCTGGACGTCTGGCTATGCCCGGGTGTGCACTCGTGCACACGCACGAGTTGGCGTGTGGGACTCGTGCCGAGGTCGCGTTCCCAGTTCGTATCCGGGCAGAGGAACCTCATCGAAGTGTTGGCTGCACAGAGCGCTTTCTCACCGGCCCGATCGGGTTCAAGGGGTCGGTGACAGCGCTGTCCGTTGATCCAACACACCGCAGCGGTTGGCCAGCATTGATAATCACCGAGCCGGATGTGCAAGCAAGCCTAAAGTTTACAAACGGTGCGGGCACATTGCTTTGGTAGAGCGTTGGACTCACGTCCTCTTGTTCCGCCCAGATTTCCTTCCGCGGTGCGTTCACGACCTTGCCTCGAGGCGCATTTACCGCGCAATCGTGTGCGGCTGTTACGTAAGATTGATCAGCCCGCGGCGCGTCAGGCCTGGGATGGCAGCGACGGGTGCACAAGTGACGCGAGGCATTTTGAAGACGGCTTCACCGGCAGTCTGATTCACACGCATGGTGGGCAGGTGCACTGTGTCGTTGGGAGCATTGAGATGGCGCCGCGTTCATGCAGGTCGGTCGCGTGGAATACCAGGCGCCGATGACGGTGGTGGTTGGCTGGCCAACCACCACCGCTCTGGCTTAGCTCAGTAGCCGTTTCAGCCGCTGCGGGGAGAACTTGTCAACGTTGACTTTCTTCCCGCCAACGACGGTATCGGTGCCCTGCAGGAGGTTGGCGACCACCTTACCGGTGACCGGTCCAAGTGACAGCCCGTGCATATTGTGCCCGGTAGCGAGAGTAATCCCGGGAAGTTTACGGTGGGTGCCAATAATTGGCAGCCCATCGGCGGTCATTGGCCGCGGACCCACCCACTCGTCGCTGCGCTGTTTCCAATTCACCCCTTGGACCAGTGGTGCAGCATAGCGTTCAATCATCGTGATGCGATCGGGATGGAAGGTTTCGTAGCTCCCGTCGATTTCCATCGCGCCAACAACACGCAGCCGGCCTGACATGGGTACCAGCACCACGCGAGCATCAGCGAGGTGGACGAGATGCTCTGGGATCCGGTCAACTTCGACCGTAAAGGAGTAGCCTTTGCCGGGGACAACCCCCAGGTGCACTCCGTAGGGTTTGATCAGCTCTTGGGACCACGCCCCGGCTGCCATCACCACATGATCGACCTGCAGGCGATGGCGGGACCCTCGATAGAGGTAATCCACCACCGGTTTCGCACCGGCTTGCAGGCCGCTCACGCGCGCTCCTTCCATGAATGTCACGCCCCGCTTGGCGAGTACCTCACCCAGGCTTTCTACAAAGAGTGCCGGATCGAGCCAAAAGGCGCCGTGATCAATAAATCCGGCATCACAGTTGTGTGACAGGAGTGGTTCGAGTTCGTGCAGATCCGCACCATAGTGCAGGGCTCCGGGCTTGGGTGACACTCCCGATCGGGCGCGGTCGGAAAGCATCGCGTGGAATTTTTCGACCACCGCATTATCGGAAGCGGTATAGAGGAATCCCTGTCCCCCACCGCCGATATTCGTCCCTGCTGCTTCCAGTTCCTTAAAGGCTGCAATCGCGCCTTTGCCGAGCTGATACATGGCATCAACGCCAACGATGGTGCGTTGGGGCGAAGACGAGCGCATGAATCCGAATCCGAATGTCATCAGCCGCATTGCGCGGAGCGGCGAGAGTGTGAGCGGTCCATCGCGGGAGATGAGTCCGCGAAATGTTTCACCGATCATGCCCGGACCGGCCAACGGCACGGCTGTCAGTGGCGTAATTTCACCAGCATTTCCGCGTGAGGCACCAGATCCTATCTGGTCGCGCTCAACGACGATGACGTCATATCCGGCTTCTTGTAAATAAAAGGCGGTACTTAAGCCGATCAGTCCCGCACCGATTACTGCGACTTTACTTCCCGATGCCACACTCGCCACATCAACCTCCTTGACAATGGGCTCATGTGTCTATCGTTGCACATTACGAAGCGCGAAGGGGATTATCTTTCGCCGAAAATTGCCCGGCCGATTCGCACGATCGTCGCACCGGCGCCAATCGCCTCTGGTAGATCAGCGCTCATGCCCATCGACAATTCCTGGCACGATTCGCATCCTGGTACCGCCGCCACCTGCTCACGTAATGCACTCATCCGGGTGTAGGCCGCCCGGATTGCCGCGCGATCATCGGTGAGTGGCCCGATGGTCATCAATCCAACTAGCCGTAAATTCTGTTTGGTTGCCACCTGACGTGCAAGGTCGACGGTCGCCTCTGGATCACACCCCGCTTTGGTCGCTTCACCTGAAATATTCACCTGGATCATCACATCCAAGTAATCGCGGTTGCGCCGAGCGATTTCACTTTCTTCACCGAGCCGCTCTAAACTCGCGGCGACTCGATCAATGATCGCCGCACGGTCAAGCGTATCGATTCCCGTGGCATGACGTAAGGTGTGGTTGACCTTATTGGACTGCAAGTTGCCGATCAGATGTAATTCGACATCGTCGAAAATCCCGGCGGCGCGCAGGTCGGTTGCCGTGGCTTGTAACTCTTGGACACGATTGTGGCCAAGGTAGGTTGCACCGCATGCCACTACGTCGCGAATTGTCGCGGCACTCTGGGTTTTGACCGCCACTTGGATTCGCGGAATGTCGCGTCGTTCAGCTTGCACGGCAAGCTGGTGCACACGGCGTTGTTGGGCTGAAAAATTGGCACATACCTCTTGCTGATTCACGCCTACACCATAGTGGGACGTATTCATAGCGGGCAAAATCACCCCCGGAGCGGTACGCTACCTTAGGGGGGCAGACCATATTGGATCGGCGAGGAGAGTTACGTGTCTGAGCGGCTAGCGGTAGGAGAAATCGCACCTGAATTCACCCTGCCTACCCCCCAGGGCGCGGTTTCCCTCGATGGGTTGCTAGATCAGTGTGATACCGGGGTGATTGTCTACTGCTATCCCAAAGCCCAAACGCCCGGCTGTACCCGCCAAGCATGCGACTTTCGCGACGCGCTTACCGCATTGCGGCACGGTGGCTATCGCGTGGTTGGGATCTCTCCCGATCCAATTGAAAATCTGGAGCGGTTTGCTGCTGCAGAATCGCTGTGCTTCCCGCTGGCCTCGGATCCCGACCACCACACGCTGGCTGCCTATGGTGCGTGGGG
>JAUNVN010000102.1 GCA_030537655.1 Bowdeniella nasicola
GACTGACGAGACACCTGAGATGTTACAAACGACCTCGTGGCCGATGGACGTGACGGTGCGGCGACTGAAACGCAATACCGGGGGAGCCGGTGGTTTCAGTTTCGGTATTGAGGCAGCATTTGCGCAAGGATATGACGCCTTTTGGATCATGGATGACGATACGGTCCCAACCCCAACAGCGCTGGCGGAATTAGAACGCGGTATGCACCGCTTTGAGCAGCGCAGTGGATCGTTACCGTCCTTCGCGTGCTCAATGGTGGTATTCCCCGATGGGGAGGTATGCGAAATGAATATTCCCACACCTACGTGGGACTGGACTCGCGATATGGTTCACGATGAGGACTACACCCTGGTGAACTCGTGTTCATTCGTTTCCTGCCTGATCACCGCGGAGGCAGTTCGCGAATGTGGATTGCCCTATCGTGAGTATTTCATCTGGTTTGATGATGTGGAGTACACGCTCCGCCTGTCACGATTCCACCCGGGTATCTTTGTTCCCGCTTCCCGTGTTCACCATTTGCTGCCAGCTAATCGTGGTGTGAATTTCGGTGATGTGAACGAAAAGAATCTCTGGAAATTCCAATACGGAGTACGTAACCAAATATCGGCAGCATTTTCGCTGCGCTCACCCGGCCTGGCGATTTCCTTAGCAGGAACAATGCTGAAGCAGTTACGCGGTTCTGATGTGAGCCATAAGTTACGCATGAAACTCTTACAATCAGCGGCAAAAGGATTGATCTTCCACCCCAAGAAACGTTTCGCCCGACGTATCCAATAGTGCTGGAGGTAGGGGAGTCCCCTGCTTGGAAGACATGGGGGAGCCGCATAGAGCTCGCCACGATTGCAGGACTAATGAGCAGCACACATTATCGGCCTATTTCAAGGGGGCAAATTTTTCTTGACGTCCTTGGTGATGCAGTTGTATCCAGCGGATGAATCCCTGCGGATCACGCCGTTTAACGAGGAAAAACCATGCGAAACGAGCGTATTCCTGAGGAAGTAGATGCCGCATCCCAGGCTGATTGATGACAAAGCCACGGTTACGGTAAGTGAAGTAGCGTTTTGCTTCATCGTCAGGATATTGCGTATGCATCAACCCGTTTAAAATGGGACGGAACTCCTCCGTACCTGACGGATGGAGATACCGAGTTGTTAAGCATGTCCCAAACGGGAGGCCGGAGCGAACGAGGCGACGATGAAATTCGACTTCGTCTCCGCGAATAAAGAGCCGATAATCCGGTACCCCCACCCACTCCAGAGTCGTCGCTGCTACAAGGACGCCGTTGAATAGGTTTGCGATTCCCGGCAGGAAGTCATTATCGGTGGGGACTGGACTCCGATCGCGATTGCCCTTAGAACTCCTGGTTTTTGCGCGCAATGCCTGAGAAGAGGAATCATTGAACAACTCCTCATGGCGTCGACGCCATCGCAGTCCGCGTCGGAGTGGGAAGGCAAGTTTCGCGTGATCAGAGATGTCGCAGACAACTGGGGAAACTGCGGCGAGCCGGTACTTCTCGGCACAGTTAAGTAACGTTTCAAGCACGTTGGGACCGTCGGGACGTCCATCGTCATCAGCACACCATACCCAGTGAGCCCCTTGGGCGAGAGCATGGAGCATTCCGAGTGCAAAACCACCAGCTCCTCCCAGATTCGTGCGCGAACCGAGATAGATCATTCGCGGACCATCGGGACTATCACGGCGAGTCACTTCCGCTTCTACGGCAGTATCAGCGGCATTGTCAACCACGATGATCCAACGTAGCGGTTGGGATTGTTCGGCCAGCACGGACAGGGAGGTCTTCAGCGACGAGAGTCGATTATGCGTCACGATAACTGCGGCAACCTTGGTCCGATCACGATTGTGTAACGCTCCAGATGTTGAAACTGGTTCGTTTACCACATTTACCTCCACGAGTACGTCATACATTGTGCGGTCAGCGTTGGATTGTTGAGCGGCGACGACGATCACCGCACCAAACTCTGACCGGTGAGAAACGGAAAACTCAGTTCCGTTTTACCGCGTCCCCTTCAGCGTACCGGAACCGGCCAACGTTGGTGGGCGAGCAAAATTGTAGGAGAGCGAGACAAAAAGGGGTGATATCAACTGCTGGGTTTAGCGATGTAGGTGGGCCACGCTGAGATTACGGGGATGAATCCAGCACGTGCACGTGGATTTTCGTGCCATATTTCCAGCTCTCCCACGGTTGAGCGCTTTGGATGATTCCCGCGTGCAGAAGCTGTATTTTTGCGTTATTCCAGTAGACTGGCTCCAGGTCGAGCCGCCGGCCGGCCACGTGAATACAAGGAGTTATCGCATGCGTATCGCAGTAGTGGCCATGGGTAAGATTGGCCTACCGCTCGCAGTCCAGTTTGCTGACGCCGGACATGAAGTTATCGGTGTTGACATTAATGACGCAACTGTCGCAGCCATCAATGAGGCAAAAGAGCCGTTCCCCGGCGAGGCGCACCTGCAAGAAAAACTATCCACATTGGTTCCAGCCGGCAAATTGCGCGCGACCACCGACTATAGCGATGCCGTTCCACAGGCCGACGCTGTCGTGATTGTCGTGCCGCTGTTCGTCAACGATGAAACCTGGGAGCCAGACTTTGAGTGGATGGACGCCGCAACCCGCTCCCTGGCTGCACATTTGACTCCTGATACCCTCATCAGCTACGAGACAACCCTGCCGGTCGGGACGACCCGAAATCGGTGGAAACCACTCATTGAAGAAATTTCAGGCTTGAAGGAAGGCAAAGACTTCCACCTGGTGTTCTCACCGGAACGGGTCCTTACGGGACGGGTATTTGCTGACTTGCGTAAATATCCCAAGCTCGTTGGTGGATTGAGTGAAGAAGGTACCCGACGCGCGATCGAGTTTTATGACGCAGTCCTCACCTTTGACGACCGTCCCGATCTGCCTCATCCCAATGGTGTGTGGGATATGGGAACTGCAGAAGCCGCAGAAATGGCGAAACTCGCAGAAACGACTTATCGTGATGTCAACATTGGGTTGGCGAACCAGTTTGCTGTCTATGCCGATAAAGCTGGTATTGACGTGCTCAAAGTGATCGAAGCATGCAACTCCCAGCCGTATTCTCATATTCATCTACCCGGAATCGCTGTGGGTGGCCACTGTATTCCGGTTTATCCCCGCCTCTACCTATCCACCGATCCGGATGCGAGCGTGGTGCGTACTGCTCGGTCCTATAACGCCGATATGCCAAAATATGTGGTCAACCGGATCGAGTCAGTCCTTGGGGACCTGCAGGGACAAAAAATTGTGGTGCTCGGGGCTTCCTACCGTGGCAAGGTAAAAGAAACTGCGTTTTCGGGTGTCTTTCCAACCGTCAAGCTGCTTAGTGAACGCGGTGCTGACGTGATGGTGCACGATCCGATGTTCGCAGATGACGAGCTGCGCGCATATGGGTGGAAGCCCTACCATTTTGGCGAAGAGGTTACTGCCGCGATCGTGCAGGCAGATCACCCCGAATATCGCGATATTAGTGCCGATGACTTACCCGGTATCAAGCTGCTGTTTGACGGGCGGCGTATTACCGATCCACAACGCTGGGTTGGTACCCCCCGAATGGTGATTGGCGCAGATAACACCCTGGCATGAGTCCGCGCGCTGGTGTCTTGCGGCTTATCAGCAGGACACCAGCGTGTACTGGCGGATAGCGATGGCACGTGGACAGCATGGTGGCGATGTGCGGTCGTTGTTGTGATCGGTAGGTAGTCACGCGCCCGCGGACGGCTCCGTGGGGGCATCGTGTTGGTGAAGGTGAACAGGTGAAACGAGGCATGGCCGATTTTTCTGTACTGATGTCGGTCTACCATGGCGACCACCCAGCATTTTTCCGTCGTGCCCTGCAATCGATCAGTTCCGACCAGCAGTTACCTCCCAGCCAGATCGTGCTGGTGCAAGACGGCCCACTACCTGAGCCATTACGTGCTGTTATGGAAGAGGCAGCCAAGATTTGTGCTCCCTGTCCTCTCACAGTTGTCCCACTGGCTGAAAACCAGGGCCTAGCGCAGGCGTTACAGGTGGGATTAACATACTGTGATTACGATATCGTCGCGCGTGCCGATGCTGACGATATTTGCTTGCCCCAACGCTTCGCAAAACAGATTCCCCTCATGGACAATCTCGATATTCTCGGGGCTGCCATCGCGGAGTTTAGCGAAGATGAACGACGCCATGGTCTCGTGCGATCGCTGCCACAACGTGCTGAAGAAATCCGCGAGATTCTCCCGCTTCGTGATCCGTTCAACCATCCGGCTGTCGTCATTCGCAAAGGTGCGGTTATCGCCGCCGGGGGCTACGATAACCGCACCAAAATGGAAGACTACTGGTTGTTTGCCCGAATGATTCATGGCGGGGCACGGGTGGCGAATATTCCCGACGTGCTGGTCTACTACCGCGTGGGTGCTGGCGCCTATCATCGCCGGGGCGGCTGGGATATGTTACACGCCGAATGGGAACTCCAACGAGCGATGCGGGAGCTCGGAGTTACCTCCCGATTCCAAATGTGGCGCAATATGGCGGTGCGGGGCACCTATCGGCTTATTCCTGCTCAGGTACGCAAAGCCCTCTATCACGCGGCGATGCGTACCGGATGGCGGCGCTAAATTCCCAAGACCGACTTGGCGATCATGAAGTACATGATCAAACCGGTTGCGTCACAAAATGTCGAAATAAACGGGTTGGAGAAGACCGCTGGATCAGCTCCGACAGCTTTTGCGATGATCGGCATCACCCCGCCGATTGACGCGGCCATCGTGCAAACCGACACTAATGTCAGCGCAATGACGATGCCGATGTCATAGCCGTAGACGAGGCTGGCAGCAACGAATCCGATTGCCCCCAAAACCGCACCGAGGGTAAACCCAACCCGTGCTTCACGCCAGAGCACCGCGAAGACATCACGTGACCACACATCGCCAAGGGCGAGCGCACGCGTGACGGTGGTGGCAGCCTGGTTACCGGTATTACCACCCGTGCCGGTAAGCAAGGGGATGAACAGCGCGAGAACGACGACCTGATCGAGAGTCGCTTCGAAAACTTCAAGGACCTGTACGGTTAAGACCGCTGAAACTGCGAGTACTAGCAGCCAGACGATCCGAGCTTTGACAACTTTGAGCACCGGGGTTGACAGGTAGGGGCGGCGCAGTGGTTCGTGACCACCGTGGCGGGCGGCGTCTTCAGTATCGGCTGCTTCAACCACTTCCAGTGCGTCATCAACGGTGAGGACCCCAACGATTCGCTGTTCGGCATCGACCACGGGCATGGCAATGCGTTTGACAGCTAGGAGCTGACGTGCGGCTTCTTCCTCATCGTCTGTGGCCACGACTGAAATTGGTGGGGACATGATTTCGGTGAGGATCGTGTGGGGATCGGCTGTGAGCAGATCACGCAGTGAAACGACACCAACCAGGCGGCGGGTGTCATCCATAACCGGCACCATATAGAGGGTTTCGTACTCCGCTTCACGTACCCGCAAGAGTTCCACGGCGTAGCCGGCAGTGCGATGTTGACGAATCGGTACCACTTCGGGGGACATCCGCCGACCGATGGCGCCGCGCGGATAGCCGAGCAGCGTCGCAGTCATATCCCGTTCGTGGCGGGGCAGACCGCGCAGTAATTTATCGGCGATCGTTGCCGGCACTTCATCAAGGAGTGCCGCGCGATCATCGGGATCAAGGTCGGTGAATAGGATTGCGACGTCGTCATCGCGCAGCGCATCGAGCAGGTCGGCCTGGTGACCGGCATCGAGGGCTTCAAAGACCTCGAGTGCACGGTCTTTGCTCAGCAGGCGAAAGACCACGGCACCGCGATCTGAAGGAACGTGTTCAACAACGCTAATCAGGTCGGGTATAGAAGTCGCGCTTGCAAGCTCTGACAGGTGTGGCACATCGTCGGGTTTGACCTCTTTGGTCAACTGCCGTTCGAGTTCAGCAAGCATGGCCACACCTTTCTTTCTTCTTGGCCGCAGCTTG
>JAUNVN010000103.1 GCA_030537655.1 Bowdeniella nasicola
TTTCACGCTCGATTATTGCCGGGATAGAAATTATTCGCGACCAGCTCGCCGCCGGCACGCTGCGCGACTACGTCGTGGTGGCACTCGCCGCGAATTCCTATATCACCGCGGACAATATTGCCGAGATTGTTGACCTGCTCGGACCCGCTCGGCGCCTGGTGTTAGTCACCGGTTATGGGCCGCAACGGCTGACGTGGATCCATGAATCCAATGCCGCAATTCACGCCGCTATCAGCAACGAGACGATAGCGCTAGCCGACTGGGAAGCGGCGATAGCGCCCCACCCGGAATACCTTGCCGGTGATGCGGTCCATCCGGGAGCGGAAGGGGCCGCGATTTATGCGGATGTTATTACTGCTGCTCTCGCCGAATTCAGTAGGTAGCCCATCGACGCCTCGAGTATCTAGGACGTGAAAATCCGCGGGTTCAAAATTATTGGTGATTCCGTAACGGTTGCTACTTCCGGCGCGCTGCATCATCGCCGGGTTGCAAATCGTTTGAGACCAGCTTGCCGCCGGCACACTTCCCCCTCCGCGGTGGTGGCATCAGCGGCAAACTCGTATATCACCTAGACGGCACCGTCTTTATTGACGCCCCCAACCGCTGCCTGCGCGTGCGGGGGACGCCACTGTTGGCCGAAACCGTCACCATAGCGCTCATCCAGCCATGCCGTGGGCGGCACATCGAGCGCAATCACGGTCTTAGCGGTAATCGCACCGTGCTCGCGGAACCACCACCACAGTGCCACGACGATCACGACCAGTACGGCGAGCAGGGCGAGGATGATTTGCCGGAAGCGGCTGACTCGAGGGGGCGATGAGATGGGAATTCCTTCGCGCCATCCACGATGGTGTCTTTTCGTATAAATCGTGAGCGCTAGATCACGTGGCCCCTAACGGTAGTGGGCCCACAGGCGCTGGCGTGTCCCATCCAGGGTCACCTGTCCGCCGTAGGGAAGAATCCATTGCGGGCGGGTATGACCGCACGGTAGCCCGCAGCACACCACGGCCTGTGGATTGTAATCCTGCATCACCGCTTCAACGAGTTCTGCCAGGCAGCGGCGATATGAGGCTTGGGTAGCCAGAGGCGGATTGTAACCAAAGCTTGTTGCTGGTGGGCGCGCGAAAATCACGTCGGCGAGCCGTGCGAGGATGCCGCGCTCCCCCAGCGCGCGCAGCCAGGTGCCGAAGGTGGGAGGCGGCAATATCTCTTCGGAGGTTTCCAGCAGCAAGATCGCCCCGTCAAGGAGGTGATCGGCACGGAAGCGGTCGGCGATGAGGATTTCTACCAGTACTTCAACGCATCCGCCCCACGTGTGGCCACGCACCGTTTTTTCCGGTCCTGACCAGCGCCACGGTTCAGGGAGCGTCCGCTCACCGGTGTGGGTGAGGGCACGCGGATCTGACCATTCGATACCGTAGTCTTCACTCGTGGCGGTTGCCTTTATCTCCAGGTCACCACCGTTGAGCGCTGCGAGCAAACTGGTGGAATGTTCGCGATCAACCTTGGGTCCCGTCCCGAGATGAACCTGGGTGGATCCGCCGTAAAACGAGGCGATGGAGCGCTGCCACAGCCAGTTGTGCAGGTGGGTGTTGGCGCTGTAGCCGAAAAAGGGTTTCGGGTTGGCAACGATTGCGGATTCATCCAGATGCGTGAGCACGGTGATCAGATCATTACCACCGATCGTGCTCATGATTGCACCGATCTGCGGGTCGTCAAATGCGGCGGAGATATCGGTGGCGCGGGCGCTGGCGCTGGCGTGTAGCTGGGCGGTGGTCGGGTATTCGACCACCTGCCTGCCGGTGAGTTCACGCAGCCGACGCATTGCCTGTTGGGGTATGGCCGGTACGTACGCCGGTCCGGCCATCGACGGTGATAAGACCGCGATTGCGCCGTCAGCAGCCAGGGGAGGGCACCGCTGTGGCAAAGATGACATGCCGAAAGTGTAGTGGCGCGCACAGTTGAAAAGGAAATGTCGACGGAAACGCCCACCCGGTAATTTCCGGTGGTCAAGACGGCTGTTCGATGCGGCTAACATGAGTGCGTGAATAACAACACGATCACTTTTCCGGCCGTTACCTACCGGCGTGCAAGTGCCGCTCAGGAGGCGGTTGTCGAGTGGATGACGCGGATTGTCCAGGCCTATGCGGCATGGCAGATCATCGCATTGATCGCACAGTTTTTCCTTCCCGATGCCGTCCGGTCCATCGGATTAGTGCTCTCGGTGCTGAACATTCCCACCTACCCGTCTTTACTCTCCGCTGTTCTGCTCGTGCTGGTGGCCGCTGGTTTAATGCGTCGCCATCGCGCGGCGCTCTGGCTGTTTCTCGCGGTTTTTCAACTTCCGGTCATCATCTTCACGATAACGGCGGCTCTCCACCCGCAGGTGACTTTGAAAGAACTGCTCGGTGATGACCTCGCCTTGCAGATTGGCATCGTTGCCGCCGTGGTGATTACGGGATTGCTGTTTTGGGCACGACCCGCTTTCACCGCCCGGCTTGCTCCAGGAGCGTGGAACCGATCGGTGCTCGTCTTTGTCACCGGGCTCGCAATTTCTATTGCCCTTGCGTTTGTGATCGTGGAACTCAACGGTATGAACAGGCCACTTGACGCTTTCGCGTGGAGTATCACCGCCGCCTTGGGGCTGCCTCCCGATACGTTCTCCTTTGGTGCTCCCCTGCACGGACCGCATTGGCTGCAGCGCCTGTGTTCGACGCTCACCGCTTTTTCCCTGCTCGCGGCGATCAGTATCTTCCTGGGCGGTAGGCGACACTCCCCGGAGGCAGATTTGCGCGACGAGCTGGAAATCCGGCGGCTGCTGCTGACTTCTGACCATGAAGATTCCCTCGGTTACTTCGCTACGCGGGATGACCGATCGGTTATTTTCGCGCCCAACGACAAGGCAGGTATCTCCTATCGCGTCGTCAACGGAGTGGCATTGGCAGCCGGTGATCCGCTCGGTGAGAAAGAGTTTTGGCCCGATGCGATTGCTGCGTGGCTCGACCACGCGCGCCGGTTTGGTCGCTGGCCCGCGGTGCTGTCTGCTTCGGAGACCGGCGCACAAGCCTACCGCCGCGCCGGGTTGAACTGTCTCACCATGGGTGATGAAGCGGTTATTTCCGTGGACGATTTCAACCTTAAGGGTCCGGGGATGCGCCCGGTGCGGAAAGCCATTTCCACCCCAAAACGGGCCGGCTATACGGTGCAGGTGCGTCGCCAACGCGATATTGAACCCGCCGAGTTGCTCCAATTGAGCCAGCTTGCTGACCAGTGGCGTCAGGGCGGGGATGAACGCGGCTTCTCGATGGCCTCCGGCCGTCTCGGTGACGGACGTGACCAACGCACCGTGATCGTCACTGCACATGACAGTGCGGGATCAGTGCGCGGACTGTTATCCTTTGTCCCCTGGGGGCGGCGTGGTTTATCACTCGACTATATGCGCCGCAGTCGTGAGAGTATCAACGGGGTGACCGAGCTGATGGTCACCGGTTTGGTTGAGGCCTGCCGCGAATTGGGCGTGACGCAAATTTCGCTCAACTTCGCGATGTTCCGCACCTCGTTTATGCTCGGCGAACGCATCGGTGCCACGCCGGCACAACGGCTCGTCCATTCCGCTTTAGTGTTGGCTTCCCGCTGGTGGCAGCTGCAGTCGCTGTATCGATCCAATGCGAAATACCTTCCCGAGTGGCGCCCGCGAATGCTGTGTTATGAAAGTGCCACGCAACTGAGCGCCGTTTTGATTGCCGCCGGACAGGCGGAAGGTTTTCTGCCCGAACCGCGTGCTTTTCGTCGCGCTTCCACCGCCGTGATGCCCACGGCGGCCGCCGCGGAAGTTGCCGCCTTGGAGCACGAACTGTTGTTGCAGGCCCCGCCGCCACAAAAACTCAGCGAACAGGAGCGAGTGCGTCACGCCAAACTGGCACAGATGCGTGCGGCCGGCATTGATCCCTATCCGGCAGAGGTTCCGCGCAGCTGCGCGATTGGCGATCTTCCCGATCACGGTGAGGTCGCCATCGTCGGACGGATCGTGCGGATGCGCGATCATGGGGGTGTCATGTTTGTCGACCTGCGTGAAGGGACCGCTGAATACCAGGTGCTGTTGACCCGCTCGCAAACGCTCACATCTTTCCGCCGCTGGGCGGATCTGGGAGATCTCATTTCGGTGTGCGGCACGCTCACTACCTCCCGCAGTGGGCAACCGAGTCTGGAGGCGGAATCGTGGCAGATGGCTGCAAAATGTTTGGTGCCGCCGCCCAACAAATATTTGGGACTTGCCGATCCGGAAACCCGGGTGCGTAACCGCCATATTGACCTGGCATTAAACACGACACCGATGCAGCGGTTACAGGCCCGCAGCCGCGCGGTTGCGGCATTGCGTGACGTATTGCATGCCGAGGGATATATGGAGGTAGAAACCCCAATTTTACAAACGGTCCACGGCGGGGCGAACGCCCGGCCATTTACCACCCATATCAACGCCTACGATACGGATCTGTCTTTGCGCATAGCTCCCGAGCTGTTTTTAAAACGCCTCGAGATTGCGGGCTTTCCGCGCGTCTTTGAAATCGGACGCAACTTTCGCAATGAGGGGGCCGATAATACCCACAACCCCGAGTTCACGGCGTTGGAAGCCTACGCCGCGTTCGGGGATTACACCTCAATGCGCCTACTTACGCAACGACTGATTGTTGCCGCTGCAACCGCACTGCGCGGTGAGGCAAGCGCCCCCGGTCCCAACGGCGAGGTGATCGATCTGTCGGGTACCTGGCGGCATGTGACAGTCCATGCGGCAGTCAGTGAAGCGACCGGTGAAACCATCACCGCAGACACCCCCGCCTGCCTGCTCCAGCGCCTGTGTGCTGACCATGGTATTACCACCCCCGCGGATGCGACGGCGGGCGCACTGGTGACCGAACTGTATGAGGAACTGGTCGAACCGGTAACGATCACGCCGACCTTCTACCTGGATTTTCCGGTCGAAACCTCACCGCTCACCCGTCCGCATCGCAATGATCCACGCCTGGCTGAACGCTGGGATCTCGTCGCCTGCGGGATGGAATTAGGGACCGCCTACACAGAGCTCACCGACCCGGTAGATCAACGGCAACGCTTCGTTGCTCAGTCACTCCTGCAAGCGGCAGGTGATGCCGAAGCGATGGAGGTTGATGAGGAGTTTTTGCGGGCCCTAGCGTTTGGGATGCCCCCCACCGGTGGGCTCGGACTCGGTGTGGACCGGCTCGTTATGTTCCTCCTGGGCGCAAATATTCGCGACACCCTCGCCTTCCCATTTGTGCGGCCACGTTAACGCAAACGGATCCGTTCCGCCACCAGGTGCGGGTGCGTGAGGGGAAAGAGATGGGAAAGCCCGCTCAATTCCTGCAGCTCAGCGCCCAACAGCGCCGCAAGAGTGCGCTGCTCGCGTGCAAAAGCTCTCTGTCCTCCAGTCGCCACCAGATGTAATAGCGGAAGACCGGGAGCAAGATTGTCACCCGCCTGCAACAGCGCACCCACGCGCCGAGCCTGCGCGCGACTGGTAGCCCACTGCGCGAGCAGGGTGTGGATCACGCGCGGACTGCGATAGTAGTGGCGCACGAGCTCGCGTGGGAGTGGATCAATCCGCCCGGTGGTGAGCCGATAGCCACAACGCCGTATGCTCGGTGCTAGTGGCGCGGCCAGTGTTGCCAATCCCCCACCAACCTGCGCGATGGGGGCGCACCAGGCGTGCACATGCGCGGTGCGAAGCGGCGCGAACCGCGGTGTCGTGGGATCTAACAACACTAATTCGCAGACTTGTTCTGGAAAGGTCAGTGCCCATTCCAGGGCTGCTAATCCCCCCAGGCTGTGCCCGACCAGCCGCACGGGACTCTCACCCCACGCGCGGCGCAAGGCTGCCGCGGGGCTGGTTACCGGCAGCACCCAGGCATCGAGTACGCTCGCTCGCAACGTCACGGCAA
>JAUNVN010000104.1 GCA_030537655.1 Bowdeniella nasicola
CGATCCGAGGCACACAAGATCGCATCGATTGTCGGTTCGGATGTCAGCAGCGCGGTGGCCGCTTGACGACCAGCAGCTGCCCCCCAGCCGCCAGTGCGCACCAACTGGGCATCAAATAATTCTCCAAGTGCCTCGCGGTATCCAATTAGTCGATCAGCGGAAGCCGAATCTGACATGGGGCCGAGGATAATTGCGGGGCGGCGTACCCCCCGAGATACCAGGTGTAAAGCGGCCCGACGCGCGCCGATCACATCGTCGCTGTAAACGGCACTAAAGCGTGGTGGCGCCTGGGTGCTGGGCGGTTTACCACACAGCGATACCGGGATCGCACTGGCAGCAAGCCGGTCGAGCAGCCCCGCGTCATGATGCGGAGAAATATGAATCAGTCCGTCGATAATGCCACGGCTAACCGCGCGCATCACCATCGCTACTTCCGCGGTGCGCGCTGCTTGGAACAGCATGGTGACGTGGTCGAGGGCACTTGCGCGCTCGGAGATTCCGCGCAGTAACATCCCATAGGTTGGGTCAATGAGGAGATCATCGAGCGGTTCGGTGGCAACGATTCCCACCGCATGTGATTTTCCCAGGGCAAGCGACCGCGCTGATGACGACGCGGTAAATCCGAGTTCATCAATCGCGGTTAATACGCGTGCTCGGGTGGCATCGGCCACGCGTGGCGAGCCGTTGAGAACCCGTGATGCGGTGGTCTTTGACACGCCAGCAGCGTGGGCAACATCGCTCAGCGTCGGGATGTGATGGCCGGATTCACTCACTAGATACTCCTGGAAAAGGCGATAACTGTCATCCTAGTGAATCTGTGGCTTAAGGACGTAACACCGAAAGAGAAACCGGATGTCGCTCCCACCTAGCTGCCTGCCGCACACCGGCGGAAATACTATCGAAAAATCGGGCAGCGCGGGCAGGACACACCCCTGATGGAACCGGTACCATTAAGGGGTGACGAAGCAACCGGAACTCTACTTTTCAGCTGCGCGATCTCACGGGCACCGCCCCCTGTGGGAAGATCCATCCTGTGTGGAAATTGGGCGGCTACCAGCGCGTAGCTATTTCTTTGGCTATGCTGATCGCGCCGCAGCAATGGCAGGTAAGCGCAGTGAAAGTCTCGGATTCGTTGACCTGTGTGGCACGTGGCATTTCACCTATCTGCCCAGTCCGCTTGCGGTAAACACCACCCACCTACACGGATCGACCGATGGGTGGGATGAAGTTGAGCTACCTCACCTGTGGCAATTCGATGGCTATGGCCGGCTGCACTATACCGATGAGGCCTATCCTTTTCCCGTCGTTCCTCCCGACGTGCCACGCGCAAATCCGACGGGAGTCTACCGGCGGACGATCACGCTGGAAGATCCCGGCGAGGATCGTATCCATCTAGTTTTGGATGGAGCGGAATCCTACGTTGAGATCTATGTGAACAATGTGCCCGTGGGAATGACGAAAGGTTCCCGGCTGCGCGCCGAATTCGATATCACCGATCAGCTGCGCGTCGGTGCGAACGAATTGGCGCTGGTGGTAACCCAATTTTCTGACGGTACGTATCTTGAAGATCAGGATATGTGGTGGGCAGCGGGGATTTTCCGGCCCCTGTATTTGGTGCGTCGGCCGGCAGCGCGTCTCGATGATTTCTCCTTTTCCACCCGTCACCTCGATGATGACTCAGCAGTGATGCAGCTGGCAGTTCAGCCCAGCGCACCGGTCGCGAGCTGTCGCTGGAGCCTACGGGATCAAGCAGCAGCAATAGTTGCCAGTGGCACATTAGATAAGACGAACCAGTGGCAAGTCTCCACTCGGATATCTCCGGTGGCGTGGTGGTCACCGGAATCACCCGTGCTATACACCTTGGTATTGGAAATGTGTCATGGTGATGGCTCGGTCACCGAGGTTGTCGCTCACCGTTGTGGTTTTCGTGATGTGCAGCTGCGCGACGGGTTGATGTATGTAAACGGTCGCTACGCGATGCTCCACGGGGTAAATCGCCACGATTTTGCACCTGAACGCGGCCGGGCAGTAACTGAAGCCGATATGCGCGCTGACCTGGAGCTGATGAAACGTCACAATATTAATGCCGTGCGCACGGCTCACTATCCCAACGATCCGCGCTTTTACGAACTGTGTGATGAATACGGTCTATTTGTCCTGGCGGAAACTGATCTGGAAACCCACGGGTTTGCGCTTACCGGGGAACTGAACGAATTGACAGATGATCCCAGCTGGCAGCGTGCGTTTATTGATCGGATCGAACGGCACGTTGCCACTCAACGCAATCATGTGAGTATCATCGCGTGGTCTTTGGGCAACGAATCGGGCAGTGGCTGCAATACGGCAGCGATGGCTGCGCGGTGTCGAACGCTGGATCCCACCCGCCCGGTACATTACGAAGAAGATCGCAACGGCGAATATGTCGACATTATTTCGACGATGTATTCACGGGTCTCCCAAATGAACGAACTTGGACAATATCCGCTTGGCAAACCCCGGTTCCTTTGTGAATACGGCCATGCGATGGGTAATGGTCCCGGGGGACTGCGTGAATATGACGAGGTATTTCGCCGCTGGCCGTCTATTCAAGGACATTTCATCTGGGAATGGCGTGACCATGGCATAGCTGGTGAACTTTTTGGCCGACCTGGTGATTATCTCTACGGTGGGGATTTCGGCGATCAGCCCAATAACGCGAATTTTTGTATCGATGGTCTGGTATTTCCAGATGGCACCGCCAGTCCCGGTCTCGTTGAATACGGCCAACTTCTCGCCCCTGCGGTCATCACTCCAGATCCGGATATCCCCAAGCGTGCCACGATCACTTCCAGACGTTGGTTCACTCCTCTCGATGATCTAGAACTGCACTATTGGCGGCAACCAGCCACCAGTACGGAGCCGGTTTGTATCCACCGTGAAGCATGCCCAGCTGGGATCGGACCGGGGGAACACGCCGTGCTGCATCTTCCCGATGTGGACCACGACGATGGACTCTACGTGACGATCGTTGCTAGTGAAGCGACCCCCCTGCTTCCAGCTGGTCATATCTTCGCCCACTTCCAATTGTGTTCTCCCACCTTTGTCTCGGGACGCTATCCCAATGAGTGTGCTCAACGCGTAGAGACAAATGTTCGTGGCCTGATTGATGACGTTAGCGGTGAGCTCACCGAGCTGCGCGGGGAGCACGGATCATTCGAGGTGCGCGGACCTGCGCTACAACTGTGGAAACCACCGATTGATAATCACCGGCAGGAACTTGCCGAATTGTGGGAGCCAGCGCTCTTACGTGAAGCTCGTCATGATGTGCGCACCATCAGTTATAGCGCGCACGGCGATGCAGCTGTCGATGTCCGGTTAGCTCCGCCGGGACGCAACCTGGGGATGGACGGGCAGATCCACTACCGCCACACGCCAGCCGGCGTGGAGATCACTGTGGAGGCCGAGCCATTTGGTACCTACCGCGGTGTGGTTCCCACCCTTGGAGTGCGGCTGCAACTGCCCATTGAGCTGAGCGACGTTACCTACTTTGGGCGCGGACCGGCAGAGAACTATCCTGACGCGTGTGCGGCCAGTATGCTCGCGTGGCATCACACGACACTAGATGCAATGGAAACGCCCTATGTGCGTCCACAAGATTATGGGAATCGGATGGATATGCGCGCGGCGCTGTTCACCGATGCTAAAGGACGTGGAGTTGCGATTGAATCACTTGACGGACCGTTGCATTTTTCTGCGTGGAAATACACGGGCGCGGAAATTGAGCAGGCCACACATCGCAGTGAACTGCCGCACGATTCAACATTTATTACCGTGAATTTGGCGGTTGCGGTCTTAGGGTTGGGATCCAATAGTTGGGGCTCTGAAGTCCTGGATGCCTACCGTACCTATATGCGCCCATTCACAATGCGGTTTCGCCTCACCACCGTTGGCGGCCGGGAGGATTTATGATTCGCTACGACTCACTTGACCAGCTGCTACGGGAGCAACCCGGCACGGTTATTCAACGGATTGCCCAGGCCTACGCCCAGGCGCCAACCCTGCCTGTTGGACCGGCATTTTCGATCGGTGATTCCCTCACCTACCGGATCCGTGCTGCTCACGATGATTCACAGCTGCTAGTTGCCCGGCGCGACTATGCGATCAGCTACCTTCCCCTTGATGACGAAGTGATCCTCACGGTAGGACAGGTTGGCGAACTGGAGTGTGTACGTCGCTACGATGACACCACCGATACCCAGCTCTTTCGCCCCACACCTGCCAGTGAGCTGGAGCAATACCGCATTGGGGTCGGTGAGGTCGCCATGATCGCGGGAGATGAAGCGGTGCGGGTGATAGCGACAAATGGGCGCTATCTCCAGGTGCATAGTTCCCGTGGGGGAGCCCAATTGGCGCACACCTAGGCCGAATGACGCACCGCGAGATCAACAAATAGCGCCGCCGACCAGCCAAAACACGAGGTGGCGCGATCACCGGGTCGGGCCGTTGCCGCTTCGAAATACTCATACGGTCCTCCCGCCGCGAGTACCAGCTCAATGGTTTCAAGCTCAAGACGTTCAGCGCGCCCATGTTCACCACTTCGGCGCAGACCATCGGCCACCAGGTAGTTGGTATTGACCCATACGGGGCCGCGCCACATTCGCCGTGGTTGGAAGGATGGCTCATCTTGGGCGACGGTTGGGAGCCGGTATGGTGCCCCAAATCGCTTCGGATCATCGAGATCACGCAGGAGGCTTGCGTGGATCTGCGGTGGTAACGCTCCGGTGAGCAGTGGCATCAGGTGCACAATGGTGCGCGGCGCGGGGCGGAACTGTTCACGTGCGACATCCCAGGTTTTCAGCAGCTGGTTGCAGGTGACTTCCGCGCGGTTGCGATGGGTATCCGCAGTATTTTCATCGCCGAGCTGGGTATACAGTTCGGCAAGCACCTGGTCTTGGAGCACCAGGTAGGCGCCCAAATCCGGGGTAGATACCGGCAACGTGGCATCAAAGACCGGCGAATCATCCAACCCGGAGGAGTATGGATGTAAATAGGCGGGATAGCCACAGCCATCGGGGTCACAATAGCGGAACCACCAGTCCTGAGAAGCTGCCGTTACAGGAAGCCACCGGCGCACATCAGCAATTGAGATGGCACCACTGCGGTAGAGCGCATGGATCACCCAGGCGGTTAGGGGCGGTTTGGTCAGTGGGACACTGCCTAAACCGGGTGCAGGAGACCCCTGGCGTAACAGGGTTTCGCGGTCACTGGCCGGAAGGTCACGTGATGATGCGAGGATCCCTTCTTCATGGACAACATCGGGTAGTTGCCCCTCCCCGGTGGGGTAGGCCAGGGCGAGATCCATAATTTCGCGGGCGAGATCACGATCACCATGACGTAGTCCAAGTGCAATGAAATAGCTATCCCACTGCCACAGGCCCACATATCCGAGCTTTGAGGGCACCACGGCACGTGAATCGGCCGCGCCACCAAGGCGCAGCGTATTGTTGCCCAGCACCCACCAGCACAGCGAAACCATTGGCTGCCAGGAATCACGCACCTTGGGAGTGGCCGCAAGATGGGCGGTGAGGTAATCCTCGGATTCATGCAGGAGCCGGTTGCACTGCTGGGAACTCAGCGGCTGATCTGCCCGATGAATAACGTACCCGTCAGCACCACGATTGGTAATCGTGAAATTCTGATCAACCAGCTGCGCGGGGGGCGGGGTGTCACCGTTGATGACACACCCCGCCTCCATCACGCGTAATATCCCACCGGGAAACTCGATTCCTCGCGGCGTTACCGCCCGGATTTCAGGAGCGCGGATTACCGCGATCTGGCATTGATCGAGTGGCACTTCATACCGCACCTCGAAGATCACCAGGTCATCTGCTTCGCGTCG
>JAUNVN010000105.1 GCA_030537655.1 Bowdeniella nasicola
CGAGATACACACCATCGCATCGGCGCAATGGGCGTTGACCATATATTCAACTGAATCGGCAATAATTTCACGGCTTGGTAGCGAATAGAGCATCCCGCCGTGTCCCATCGCGATCCCGTCATCAACGGCAATCGTATTGAACTCTTTGGCTACCCCGCCCGCGTCAACAATCGCGTCGGCCACAAGTTTGCCCAGATTGCGCAGATGGACATGGCCGGGAACGAATTCGGTAAAAGAATTCACCACCGCGATAATCGGTTTGCCAAAATCACTGTCGGTCATCCCGGTGGCGCGCCACAGAGCACGTGCACCTGCCATATTGCGTCCGGCGGTGGACGTGGCGGAACGTAACTGCCTGGCCATAACTCTCTCTCCTTACCGCCGATGAGGCGGTCATCGTTGTTTTACAGCTGTGCCAAGACGTCTGCAGCGACCTCACTGGTCGTCCATTGGCGATTGCCGCGGTGGGCCAAGTGGGCGGTGGCGGCTGCAGTGATCGCCTCAGCTACTGGCTGATAGCCGAGGTGGTGAGCGAGCATCGCGCCCGAGGCGATCGCGGCGATCGGATCGGCGATCCCCTTGCCAGCAATATCGGGAGCCGAACCGTGCACCGGTTCAAACATTGATGGATAGGTGCCATCGGGGTTGATATTGCCCGAGGCTGCCAAGCCCACTCCCCCGGTAATTGCTCCTGCCTCATCGGTGAGAATATCGCCGAAGAGGTTATCTGTCACGATCACATCAAAGCGCTGCGGATCGCTGACCAGATAGATGGTGGCCGCATCAATATGGCAGTAATCCCAGGTTACCTTCGGATACTGCGCCGCTACCTCGGTAACGATACGGCGCCAGAGTGAGCCGGCGTGGACCAGGACATTTTCTTTATGCACCAAGGTCAGGTGTTTGCGTTCGCGGCGAGCAGCCACCTCAAAGGCATAGCGCACGATCCGCTCCACCCCAAATGCGGTATTGAGCGAGGTTTCAGTTGCAACCTCATTGCTCGTTCCCGCTCGCAGCGTGCCACCGTTTCCGCAGTAAAGGCCTTCAGTTCCCTCCCGCACAACAATGAAATCAATGGGGTCATCCGTACGGATTGGCACGGGAGTTCCCGGATAGGTACGCGCGGGACGCACATTAGCGTAATGGTCGAAAGCAAATCGCAACCGTAAGAGGAGGTCACGTTCGAGAACCCCAGCAGGGATGGAAGGATCACCAATAGCCCCGAGCAAAATCGCATCGTGGCGTGAGAGCGCCGTCAGATCTGCATCGGTCAGCGCTTCACCGGTGCGGTGGTAGCGCCGAGCTCCGAGATCGTAATCGGTGGCTCGAACCTCAAGGCCGGCAGCATTCATTGCGCGGGTCAGGACTTGCAATGCCACATCGGTGATTTCTGGACCGATGCCATCGCCACCTATAACTGCAATATCGATTTCGCTCATGCGCCACAGCGTATCGGTGGACACACTTTTGAGTACAAAATGTTCACCACGTGAGCTGAATAGCGCAAGTAGTGTCAGCAAACAACAGCTATCCCCAGCGCAACAAGTATGAATCCTATTTGCTCTTATTGGCGTATTATGGCTTTACTATCCCCTTAAGCCTCACCAGAGAGTCACAGTTAGATGAACAACACGCTATTCCTACGTGGCGTCCTAGTCTGCTGGGATGTACTGTCATGGACGGCCGCAGTGTTCGCGATTTATCTGCTGCGCTACGATTTGCGTTTACCTCCTGATTTTGAGCGCTCGCTGCTGGTCTATGCGGCCATCGCCATATCTGCTCATCTCCTGTTCGGTTGGGGCAGTAAACTGCACCGTGCCCGCTACCGTACAGCCTCCTTTGAAGAGGTCATTGGGCTGACGATCATGGTTGCAATATCCGGGATTCTTGCCGCGGTCGTAACCTATTTCCTGCGGGGCGACAGCTCATATCCACCGGCCGTCATGTTGTTCGCACCTCCATTCGCACTCGTCTTTATGCTCGCTGGACGCACCCTGGCGCGCGGTTTACGCTATTACCTGCGTCCGACCGTTCGCGGTAGTGAGCGGGTGCTGGTCTACGGCGCGGGTACCAGTGCTGAGCAGCTCGTGTCCATGACGCAAAATGATCCGAAATCCCCATTTCAGATCATTGGACTCATCGATGATGACCCAGCTTTACGTAATCTTCACCTGCGTGGGGTCCCCGTGATTGGATCGGGTGAGAGTTTAGAAGCGGCCATCCGTGAATCGGATGTCTCAACGGTGTTAATTGCGATTGCCGATCCGCCTCCCACCCTGATTGACCGGATCACCTCGACGACTTCTAAACTCGGCGTGCAAACGCTGACCCTGCCCCCACTTTCCGAACTGCTCGGCGGTCATTTCCGCCTACAGGATGTCCGCAAGGTTGAAGTCTCCGATATTCTCGGGCGACGACAAATCGAAACTGATCTGCAAGAAATTGCCGACTATATTAACGGCAAAGTTGTTTTGGTCACCGGTGCGGGCGGCTCAATTGGTTCAGAAATTGCTCGCCAAGTCCACCCCCTCGGGCCGCGCGAACTCGTGTTATTAGACCGCGATGAGTCCGCGTTACATAGCGTGCAGCTTGATATCTATCACCAGGGCTTACTCGACACGAACGACATGGTGCTGTGTGATATCCGCGATAAAGCTGCCTTGCGTGAAATCTTTGAAACACACCGCCCCGATGTCATTTTCCATACCGCAGCACTCAAGCACCTCCCACTCCTGGAGCAATATCCCGAGGAAGGGTGGAAAACAAATGTGCTTGGATCTGCAAATCTGTTGGAGCTTGCCGCTGAATACAACGTTGGCACATTCGTGAATATTTCCACCGATAAGGCTGCCGACCCGACTTCGGTGCTCGGTCGGACGAAACGTTTGGCAGAACGGCTCACTGCCTGGCATTCAGCACGTGTTCCCGGTCGGTTCGTTTCTGTGCGATTTGGCAATGTGTTGGGTTCGCGCGGCTCGATGCTGCACACCTTCCAACGCCAGATCGATGATGGTGGCCCACTCACCGTGACTCATCCAGAAATTACGCGCTACTTTATGACCATTCCCGAGGCATGCCAGCTCGTTATCCAAGCTGGAGCGATCGGAAGTTCAGGTGAAGCAATGGTGCTCGACATGGGCACGCCAGTGAAAATTCTCGATGTTGCTCGCAAAATGATTGAACTGTCGGGAAAACACGTTGATATCCAATTTACGGGTTTGCGACCGGGTGAAAAAATGCACGAGATCCTTGTGGCCAGTCAAGAAGCTGACAAACGGCCGCATCACCCGTTGATCTCCCATGTTGACGTCCCGCCGTTAGCTCCAACTGCTTTGGATGATGCACACGCGGCAGCGGTGGCACTCAACCAAAAAATCGATGTTGCTTAGTGGCGCTGCGAACGCGCGAGGTCGATACCGCAGCACCGAATGTTCCACCGGATAGGGGCTCCACCCGCGTGAGAGGCAGGCGCCTCGTATTTTCTGCAAGTTAGGCGGCCGCTTATGGCCGGGTCAGGCTTGAATCAGTCGGCGCTGCTACTTCCGGTTACGCACCCGGCGTCCCACACCGCGTCGACCATTTCGTTTCGCGGAGGTGTCCGCAAAAGCAAGCTGCTTTTTATTTTCTGTGCGCGACGATGACTTCGCTAGTTTTTTCCTTTTCCGCGTCCCATCGGCTGCGTATTCGTAGTTGGAGTATGAATAGGATGAATATCCATACTCAGCATCACCGTAACGGATTTGGGACAAACGTCGAGTCGAGGCGGCATTCAAAACGATTCCCAGTACTTGCGCATCAACCTTGTCGACATTTGCCAGCGCCGTGGTGATGTGCTCATTACGGGTTTTACCAGCTTTGGTCACCATGATGATGCCGTCTGTCGATTTTGCCAGCAGGAGTGAATCGGTGACCGCAAGTACTGGCGGTGCATCAACAATGATGAAATAGTCGTGACGCAAAAACTCCAGCAACTCCCGCATGCGCTGTGATCCAAGAAGTTCTGAAGGGTTGGGCGGGATCTGACCTGCCGGAAGGAGCACCACACCTGATTCCTGATCACGGTGCATGGCATCTTCAAGGGCAACCGTCCCAGCCAACACTTGGCTGAGTCCGAGGCGACCAGCAACATCCCACGCTTTGTGTTGTACTGGCCGACGCAGATCACCATCAATGACGATGACCCGCTCACCCGATGCAGCTAATGCTTTGGCAATCGAGACTGCAACCGTTGATTTCCCTTCACCCGGCTGCGCTGAGGTGACAACGACGCAGCGCGGAGCATTATCAATATTGACGAACTGCAGGTTCGTGCGGAGCTTACGGATCGCTTCACGCACCATGAACGGCTGCTCCATTTTTGAGCCACGCAGGAGTGACTCATGTTCTGGTAATACCCCAAGGACAGCCTTGTCCGTGACTCGTTCCAGATCCGTGGAGGTACGAATTCGGGTGTCATAACGGTTGCGGATGAGTGCGAGTACGTAACCAATGGAAATCCCAATAATCCCACCAAAGAAAATGTAGCGCAGCGGCTGGGGAGAAGACGGAGAGGAGGGCAGGACCGCGTTGGCTAGCGGCTCAACAGTCACGGCAGCCCCCTGGCCTCCGGTTTGGAGGTTTTCTAGCCGTTCAACTTCATCTTTAAGAGCAGTGACCGCTGCATTGGCAAGTTGCTGTGCACCTTCGGGGGTGTCTGCTGTGCCCTGGACATTAATCGTCACCGAATCTTCAGGCAGCGTCGCAGAGATCCGGCTGCCAATCTCACTGATTGACCCTTCAAGCTGCAGCTGATCTCGCACACTTTCAGTTACCGCTTGAGTTGAAAGCAAAGAAATAAATGACTGAGCTTTTTGCCGAGCAAGCATCTGCGCAGAAAATGACTCACCGACACTGGCTCCCGAGCCGAGCGCCACAACGTGCGCTTGCGCCTGAGCAGTGTAGACGGGCTGCTGCAGAAATAACGCCACGAAAGCTAGTGCAATACATACGATCACAGAGACGATAATTGTCACAAAGTGACGTATCGTCAGTTTAACTAGGTCATCAAAGCTCACTGGGTTGCTCCGATACACTCGGTTGTACAGTCAATTGATTATACGACCGTTCCTTGCAGAAAATGTTACGAGCGACCAGTGCAAAGAGTTGACCGGTCAAAAATGAAGGAGTTGTCATGTCTCGTCCCAGGTGGTTGCGTCCCAGCGAACGCGGACTGCAACCGCAAGCCACTGTGGCCAACGATGGGTATGATGTGCTGTTTGTGTGCACCGGCAATATCTGCCGCAGTGCCTATGCCGATTTGCGTTTGGCACAACGACGTCCTGACTTGCGGGTCGGGTCGGCTGGCATTGGTGCGCTGAGCGGTCACGATATCGACAGGCCAATGAGAGATTACTTGCCGGCAGACATCTCCTGGCCTCCTCACGAAGCACGCCAAGCAACTACCCCAATTCTCCAGTCCAGCTCACTGATATTAGCGATGGAGGATGTGCATGTTGCATGGATTATTGAAACGGTACCCGCGGTGGCAACGCGCACCTTCACGCTGCGTCAACTCGCGCGACTGTTACAAGAACAGCCGCCCGATGCTCCAACTAGCGCCGGTGAGCTTGCACGGCGCTATGCCAAAGCTGCCGGCGAAGTACAATCCGAAGATGGGATTGCAGATCCTTACCGCCGCTCCCAATCACGCTATGCCCGCTCGGTACATCAAATTGAC
>JAUNVN010000106.1 GCA_030537655.1 Bowdeniella nasicola
GGTCACGTAATTCTATGCGTGCTTTCCTCAAAAATAAGAGGATTTCGGCATGGATTTCTAAATTAACACATCTTTAGGCGTGAAAACAAAGGGCACGCGCTAGACAAAAAATTAAGAAAGACAGCGGTTTTGTGATGGGTGTAGTTGCAAGAATCAATACAGATTCGCCACAATAAAACGTGTCCACATTGTGAACATGCGCGCGACTTGCCGCTGTGGCAGCTGTTTTAACAAAGGAATGTGTATGCGCACGAAACCTCCGTACCTGCTCAGCTGCGTCGGCTTGATTGTTGCGCTCGCTGGTTGTGGTACAGCCAGCGGTGAAGAGCTGCCTGTCATCCCGACCGAAATGAGTGCTATGCCCACCTTGCAACCTGAAACTCCCCGTGGACTGCTTCCAGCCAGCGGTGTGCTCGCCTCCACTGCAATCCCCACCCGTGCGGGGCGGGCTGGAGCGGTGGAGCTTTTTGACTTTTTCATCCGTGAGCGAGCGGCGATCCTTTCAGGTGCCCCAGCAGACCAACTCGCGCGGGTCTCAGCCAGCGCGTGCACAACGTGCCAGTCGCTGATTGCCCTCGATAAGACCATCAACGCCGATGACACCCGAGTGTCGTATCCGACTAATCTTGGCGCCAGTGCACACGCGGAGGGAAACGACTACCACGTGCGCGGCACTATCAAAACGGGACCCGGGTTGGTCACCTTTGCTGACGGCAGCGATATGCGACTCCATGCGGGCCTGGCAGACGTGCAGCTGCGAGCTTACTACCACGATGGGGGATGGCAGATCACCGAGGTGAGGATCCAATCACTGCGCGCACGTGAACGCACACCCACCGGTAACGACCGGTTACAGTGAGCAGCCAGCGGTGTCCTCAGTGGCAATGAGCGGGCGAGCGCGTGATGCATTAGGCTAGCTGCGTGATCACTCGACTTTCATCTCTGTTTGCCCGCACCCTGCGTGAAGATCCGGTTGGTGCCGAAGTGGCCAGCCACAAACTCCTGGTCCGCGCGAGCTATATTCGCCGTGTCGCCCCGGGAATTTACACCTGGTTACCACTCGGGTTAGCGGTGCTGCGTAAAATTGAGGCAATTGTTCGCGAAGAGATGGCGGCGATTGGCGCTCAGGAAGTACATTTTCCCGCGCTGCTGCCCGCTGAACCCTACCGCGCAACCAATCGGTGGGAAGAATATGGTCCCAATCTCTTCCGACTGCAAGATCGGCGTGAAAATGACTACCTGCTGGCTCCCACCCACGAGGAAATGTTCACCCTGACGGTGAAAGACCTCTTTTCCTCATACCGGGACTTACCGGCGATTATTTACCAAATCCAAACGAAGTACCGTGATGAAGCCCGCCCACGTGCAGGACTGATTCGTGCACGTGAATTCGTGATGAAAGATTCCTACTCGTTCGATATTGACGACGAGGGGCTCGAAAAGGCCTACCAACTGCACCGCGATGCCTATGAGCGGATCTTTAATCGGTTGGAACTCGATTACGTGATCTGTCAGGCCATGTCCGGTGCGATGGGGGGATCGGCATCGGAAGAGTTCCTTTTTCCCACGCCGATTGGTGAAGATACTTTCGTGCGCAGCCCCGCAGGATATACCGCCAATGCCGAAGCGGTCACCTACTCGATTCCCGAGCCGATTGACGCCGGTGCTGTACCACCTACCCGCCAACTGTTTACCCCCGAAGCAAAAACGATCGCGATCCTGGTGGATCAACTCAACGAGCGTGCTCCGCGCGAACGGACATGGCAGGCAGCCGACACACTTAAACATCTGGTCTTGCGAGTCGATGAGCCGAACGGTCAGCACCGGTTGATCGTTATTGGGCTACCGGGGGATCGCGATGTTGATTTGAAGCGGGTGGAAGCCGCGCTCGCTCCTGCTGAAGTTCAGCCGGCCGCTCCAGAAGACTTCGAGGACTATCCCGAGCTGATAGCCGGGTTTATCGGCACGAAACATATCGGACCGCAAGGACGGAAAGATAGCGACGGTAATTCACTGATCGAGTATCTGATGGATACGCGTGTTGCTGAAGGAAGTGCCTGGGTGACCGGCGGTGATGAGAATGATCACCACAGCATCGATGTGGTCTTTGGCCGTGATTTTCAGGTCGATGGCCGGATCGAAGCAGCTGAAATCCTTGCCGGTGACGCCGCCCCCGATGGTAGCGGCGTATTGGAAATCGCGCGCGGTATCGAAATTGGCCATATTTTCCAGCTTGGTCGGAAATATGCTCAGTCGCTCGGGTTGAATGTGTTGGATGAACACGGCAAGTCACGGGTGGTGACCATGGGGTCTTACGGGATTGGGGTCTCACGGATCTTGGCTGCGCTCGCCGAGGAATATCACGATGAGCACGGTCTCTGCTGGCCGATCCAGGTTGCTCCCGCCCACGTGTACATTGTCGCCACCGGCAAGGACCCTGCGATTTTGGAAACGGCCACGACACTGGCCGAACAGCTTGACGAAGCGGGCATTGAGGTAATTCTCGACGACCGTGCCAAGCTGTCAGCCGGCGTGAAATTTGCTGACTCCGAGCTTTTCGGTGTCCCCAATATCGTCGTGGTCGGGCGGGGTTTGAAAGACGGCGTCGTCGAGTTTCGTCACCGCGCGAGTGCCACGCGTGAGGATCTGCCCGTTGCAGAAGCTGCTGAGGTAATAGCGGCGCGAGTTCACGATCAGCTCCAACGCGCCGGGAGGTAGAAGGCACGAGTACTTCCACGAGCGCGCCCCGGTAAGCTTTTCGCTGCCCAGGCGCGCTCACGGGGTTCTGGGCACAGGAGTTCCTAGGTGGTGGTAAGCCAGGCGGCAGGCACCTGGGCTCCACGCTCAGTGAGCACCTCGGTTAGCAGTTGTAATAGGTCAACAATGGCGAGCCGTTCGGTGCCCTCGAACTCAGGGAGTTGATTTGCAAGTTTCGTGGCAAGCTCGGTGATGATGACCTCGCCGGTGGCAGATTCGGTTTGAAACACCGGTATTTCAGCCGCGTTCGACGTGCTGGTTAATGCGCTGGCCGCCTCGCGTAACTCATCGGCTAGGGCAGACAGTCCTGCGTCGCCATCACGCGCTGCGGCAGCATCAAGCTGCCACATTCCCCACGCCAAGGTCGTCAGAAGTGCTGGCGAATGCGTCCAATCATGTTGCTGATAGCCACGTGGATTTTCATGTCCGATCTCCACGCGCACCAGTGGCAGCATCGAAGCGGCAAGGCTTGCAAGGTTCGCGTCGCCGCGGGTGGTCATCTCATCGAGATAGGCCAGGACTAGCTGACCGCGTGCGGCGATGTCTTCGGGGCTGGAAGCACCGCTGATCTGCTCGGGTGGCAGTGTCGCGCAGGCTGGGTCTTCGCGGCAGTCTTGCCAGACCCCACCGAGACTATCGGCGCGTTCGTGAGCATTGGCAGCAAAACGAGCCAGTGGTCCGCTAAGTTCTGGTCCGGTGTAGTTGGCAACCGCGTACAGTTCACGAGCGGCACTATCGCGAGCAAGCTCTGCTGCTGATGGTGGGGCAACGGTTGGTGGGGGTGTATCGATTCGCAGTCCACAACCGGTAAGCATCAGAGCGATGAGGAGGACAAGGAATCGTCCCAATTTCATAGACGTCACCATATCACGGGCTAAAGGAGGTAAACGCCGGCGGGCAGTGCACTGCTACGATGTGGACGATAACTGCACAAGGAGGGTTTCGATGCGTAACCAATCGGTTCTCGAACGGGTTCGTGCCCAAGCGCAAGCCGCACTGGGGGATGACACGTTGATGGTTGAAGATGTAAAAGTCTCGGCGGCGGGAGCGCACTCCCTTGTGCGAATTACCATAGATCTGGCCGATGGCCCAGGTGGGGTAGATCTGGATCAGATTGGTGAGATCTCCCAAAAGATCTCGGCGGGCCTGGATACGATCGCCGATGATCTCCCAGCGCGCTATACCCTGGAAGTGACCACACCGGGCGCAACCAGGTGGCTGAAGACGCCGCGTCACTACCGACGAACCGCGGGTCACGACGTCGAATTTTGGGTTGACGGAACGCGCCACATTGGTGCGGTTACCGAGGCCGATGACCAACAGGTCTGCTTCATTGTTAATGACGAACGTACATGTTATCCATATTCACGCATTGAAAAAGCTCGCATTCATTTGGCGCTGTAGCCACCGTGATGCTGAGCGAACTAGATTATTAAGAAGCACAATATAGAGGGGAGCGGATCATGGATATCGATATGAGTGCGCTGCGACTGGTGAAAAGCGATCTAGAAGTTGACTTGAGCGTATTGGTTGCAGCCATTGAAGAAGCGCTCCTCGCTGCCTATATGCACACCCCGCAG
Source organism: Bowdeniella nasicola (assembly GCA_030537655.1). Classification (GTDB taxonomy): domain Bacteria; phylum Actinomycetota; class Actinomycetes; order Actinomycetales; family Actinomycetaceae; genus Bowdeniella; species Bowdeniella nasicola_B. Next base: position 4,338 of record JAUNVN010000106.1, read on the forward strand.
GCTGTTCGTGGATCACGGGCACACATCGATCAGCGCACCGGCAACGTCACGGTGTGGGCGCCGGAGTTCGATGACGAAGGTACCATTATTGGCGAGTATGACAATACCCCCGACGGATTTGGCCGCGTTGCCGCCCAAACTGCCCGCTCGGTCATCATCCAGCGCTTACGTGATGCAGAAGACCGCCAGATCCTCGGCATATACAAGGATAAGGCCGGCAAGATCATTTCGGGGGTTGTCTCCCATGATCACCGCACCAAACATGTGCATTTGGACCTTGGCGATATTGAGGCGCTGATGCCCGAACACGAACAGGTTCCTTCTGAAACCTATCGTCATGGTGAGCGTTTACGTGCCTACGTAGTGGAAGTAAATCGTGGACGTAAAGGTCCGCAGGTCATCGTCTCGCGGACCCATCCGGAGTTGGTGCGTGGATTATTCGCCCACGAATGTCCCGAAGTTGCCGATGGCAGCGTTGAGATTGTGTCGATTGCGCGTGAAGCTGGGCGGCGCACCAAGATCGCAGTGGCCGCAAAAGTTCCTGACTTAAATGCCAAGGGGGCGTGTATCGGTCCGATGGGGCAACGTGCCCGCGCGGTGATGAGCGAGTTACGCAACGAGAAAATCGATATTGTTGATTACTCCGACGACCCGGCAACTTTCGTAGCGGCCGCGCTCTCCCCAGCGAAAACCATCTCGGTTGGGATTGATGAGGCAGCAAACCGGGCGCGCGTGGTGGTACCGGACTATCAGCTCTCACTGGCGATCGGAAAAGAGGGGCAGAATGCGCGCCTGGCGCATCGCCTTACCGGGTGGAAACTCGACATTGTCTCCGAGTCGGAAGCTGCTAAGGGAGAAGCTGCTCAGGTTGCTCAGTCCACCTCAGCGGCCGATAACGCACCCGAGCCGCGTAACTATCAAGAAAATCCGCTCAGTGAGACAGAAGAAAACGAAACAGCATAATACCTGAAAGGTGAGACCGCTCACCTGCAGGCGTCCTGTGTGCCTGCCGATGCGGCGGAATCGGTTCGTTGCCGCTAAGGTAGGTGAGTGAGTATCTGCAAGCACACCCCCGTGCGTACCTGTGCGGGCTGTCGCCAGCACGATACTCGAAGTGAGATGGTTCGCTTCGTGCTGCGAGCTGAGCGTGCCTGTTATGACCCCCAGGGTGCGCAATCGGGCCGTGGTGCGTGGGTACATCGCCGCAGTGAATGTCTTCAGCGTGCCGCTAACGGCGGATTCGCTCGAGCGTTTCGCGCTCGCGTGACTCAATGCGACCATCTCGATGTGAACACAACCGATGACCGAAGAAAGCGGGTTGGAAGCTGATGGGCACCCGATGAGTACCCAGCGATGAGCTGC
>JAUNVN010000107.1 GCA_030537655.1 Bowdeniella nasicola
GTAGTGCCCCCTCGGTTTTCCGGCGCATTAACCGCAATTTTGAAGTCCTTGGTTGGCTGCAAGTGATGATTTCCTTTGTCATCATCACCTACTATGCGGTGATTTTGGCCTGGGCGATCCGCTATACGTTCTTCTCCTTTAGTGAGGCGTGGGGCGAGGATACGCTCACCTTCTTCCTCGATGGTTTCTTGCACGTTTCCAAACCAGGATTAAATGCTGACGTGGTTCCCGGTATTTTCTGGCCGCTGGTCGGCCTGTGGGTGGTAGCCGCAATCGTGATGGCGCTGGGAATTACCAGCGGCCTGGAGCGCGTCAATAAGGTCTTCATGCCGCTGCTGGTGATCATCTTCCTCGCCCTGGTGATCCGCGCGCTGATGCTGCCGGGCGCGGCCGAAGGGCTGAATGCCTTCTTCACCCCGAACTGGCAGGCCCTTAGTGACCCGCAGGTATGGATTGCCGCCTATTCGCAGATCTTTTTCTCCCTGTCGGTAGCCTTCGGCATTATGCTCACCTATTCGAGCTATTTAAGGCGCCGGTCCAATATTGTTCCTACCGGACTGGTGACCGGGTTTGCGAACTCGTCGTTTGAAATCCTCGCCGGTTTCGGTGTGTTTGCCACCCTTGGTTTCATGGCGTCCCAACAGGGACAAACCGTTGATGAGCTCGAAAATATTAGCGGCCCGATCCTCTCCTTTGTCACCTTCCCAAAGGTGATCTCAATGATGCCGGGCGGTGCCTTCTTCGGCGTTATTTTCTTCCTGTCGCTCGTGATCGCCGGGTTCACCTCGCTGATCTCCCTGCTGCAGGTCGTCTCGGCGGCACTGCAAGAAAAATTCGCGTTTTCTCGCCGCTTCGCCGCGCTGTTTGCCACCCTGGTCACCGGGTTCTTATCCATCATCTTCTTCTCAACCACCGATGGGCTCAACGCCTTGGATGTGGTCGATAAGTTCATTAACGAAATCGGAATTGTCTCCTCGGCAATTTTGATGACCGTGCTGGTGACCTACGTGGCTCCCAAACTGCGCGTGCTGCGCCACCACTTGAACCACTACTCCACCCTGCCGGTGGGCAAGACGTGGTACGCACTGGTTGGGATCGTCGCACCGGCAGTACTTGCCGTGATTTTCGTTGCCACCGTCTACGAGCTTGTCACCGATGGCTATGGCGACTATGCCCCCACCTTCATTTACCAGTTCGGTTGGGGGATGTTGCTCCTGGTGGTGATTGGCGCATTCCTGCTGTCATTCTCCCCGTGGCGCACCGACGTTGATGATTTTGATCCAGTCCAATTCCACGAAGATGCCGCTTCTGACCCGGCCCACAGCCGCACGCCTTCGAAAGGAGCAGGAAAATGACGACGACCGCGATCACGATGATGGTGGTTGCCATTGTCACCGTCTGGGGTGGCTGCGCCGCCTCAGTGGCATACCTCGCAACACATAAGATCGACGACGGAGAGTAATGCATCTCCCGCTGGGGGCCGCAGCCAAAGCTGCGGCCCCCAGTTGTATGCGACCATCGCAACTAGTGGGTAAGAAATTCGACAATCGCCGGGATTTCACGCCGCGCCTGGCCAAGGCCGGCATAGTAGGTGGCGAGAAGTTTGCGATAGTTACGCTCCCCGTTGGAAATCGGCATGCGCTCGGGAATGAACAGGTATGCTGCACCGGCCGCTTCCAGTTCAAACAGGCGTGCGCGGCAGGCGTTATAGCGCCGATGACGGTCGGCCAGTGCCGCCGCAACGGCGGGGTAGCGCCGAAATGCGGCCCGGATTGCCGACAGGTAGCGTTGCGGCCTCTTCACATAGTCGCGCTCCTGGGTGAGGATAACAACGAATTTCTGATAGCCCGCGGCCTGTGCGGCATCCAGACCAATCCCACCCATCCCTCCGAGGGCACCGTCGACATATTTGCGACCATCGATCTCAGTTATCGGCATTAATCCGGGCATGGAGCTGGACGCCTGCACGCGCGTAAGTAGCCCCTCAACATCGTGGATATCAGCTTTTGACCACCAGGTGTTTTCTCCGCGTTCAATATCGAATGCCGCGATGCGCACATCTGCTGGATTGGCCACAAACTCCTGCCATCGCGCCGGAAAGGGGCCATCTTGGCGCGGAATATCGCGGTAGAGATACTCCGAATGGAACAATCCTTGGCCCCGCAAAAACGTCCACACATTTCCGATGTGCGGATCGAGCGCAATATCGACAAATGCTTGGCGTGCCCGATCCGGTGCGCGTGCCACATAGTTACAGGTCAGTGATGATCCGGCGGAAATTCCACAGGTGAGCGGAAAATCTACCCCCGCTTCCAGCAGAGCACGCACCATACCGGCGCTGTATGCGCCGCGCATGCCACCACCTTCGAAAATTAGTGCGACATCGTGACTTGCTATCACCTTCGGCTCCTAACAGCCACCCCGGATCAGAGCATCGCCGACGGTGGGACATATTTCCCGGTTATCATCGCGGTGAGCAGGATCATGACCCACGCCAATCGGGGGGAAATCATCACCAGTTGCGGCTGTGGTGCTTGGCAGCCAGGTAAAACACTGCTCTCGCATCACTCTTGCCCACAGTGCTGCCAAGCTACCTCCGCCTGTCCACATTGGCGCATTGGTTCTACTTATCATCGCTACTAGTACCGATAGAGACCGCCACTGTCATCATCGTCGCTGCGGCGCTCACCATACTGGGGCGGATCAACGCGGCGCTGACCGTACCGGGGCGGATTAGCCTCATGATCGCGGTCGCGAGGAGGGGTTTGCACCGAGTGCTGCTCATCCAATGGGGCGTGCCACTCCGGAGCATCATAGGGATGTGAGTAGTTCGCACTGCGCTGGCGAGAAGAAACCACCAAGAAGACGATCGCGCCGAGCGTTCCGGCCAACAGGATAATGAATAACCACGCCGTTCGACTCAGCCCGCCGATGCGCTCATCCGAACTTTGCACCAGGCGGACAAGCGCGAATAAGGACACGGCAAGGCCGATGAAAAAAATGATCACAGTCCAGCCACTGAGTCCTTCAAAACCGGGAACTAACACAATCGATATCCTTCCGCTGGGTGAGCGAATCTTCTGCCAGTGTGACATGCAATGCGCGTGGGTGCAGGATCTGCTTACGGGTAGCGAAATGCACTATCCGGGGGAAGATCTTTAATGACACGCGCCGGATTGCCAACTGCAAGGACACCAGCTGGCAGGTCTTTGGTAACCACCGAGCCCGCACCAACAACGGTATCTTCTCCAATGCGAACCCCGGGGCACACGATTACTCCGCCGCCAAGCCAGACATTGTCTTCCACCACAATTGGGGCGCCGGCTTCCAGCTGCTTTAGCCTCGGGGTAGGGGCGAGCGGGTGGATTGGGGTGAGAAGTTGCACGTTGGGACCGAGTTGGCAATGCTCGCCAATCCGGATTTCACACACGTCAAGGGCCGTGAGATTGAAATTAATGAAGCTGTGTGCCCCGATTGATAGGTGCGCCCCATAGTCCACCCACATGGGTGCGCGCACATGTGCACCCTCGCCCAGATGTGCCAGAAGGCGCCGTAAAATCACTTGTGCACCCGCCATATCGTGCGGATAGGTGGCGTGGAATTCAGCCGATAGTGTGCGTGCACGCTGGTTAAGTGCGCCAAGTTCGGCATCGTCAGCACGATACCACTGGCCAGCCAGCATTTTTTCACGCATCGTTGCGTCGGGTGATTGAGCAGCCATACCACCAGTGTAGTGGGACGTGGCACGCTGACACCGCACTCGGGTCATCGTCCATTACGGTGGGACCATGCGAGCGCTCCTAGTGATTGATGTCCAACCAACATTTTGTGAAGATGGCGAACTCGGTGTGAGCGGAGGGAACGAGGTCGCAACAAAAATTGCTGCGTTTGTCGACAAATATCGCACCAACTATCAGCTGATCGTCACGTCGCAAGATTGGCATATTGACCCGGGAACACATTTTTCCAGTGAACCTGATTTCATCGACACCTGGCCCCCACACGGTATTGCCGGGTCTGCCAATGCTGAACTCCATCCGGCCCTTGTAAACGTCCGCGCCGATATTACGGTGAAAAAGGGCCATTACAGTGCTGCCTACTCGGCCTTTGAAGGCATTGCTGATTCCGGCGAGACGCGCTTGAGTCGCGAACAGGTTGAACAGGCGCACCTCGCTGGCCGCACCCTCGCGCCACTGCTACGCGAGGCGGGGATCACCGCGATCGATGTCGTCGGGATTGCCGAGTCACACTGCGTGGCAGCAACGGCACTGGATGCGCGCGCTGCCGGCTGGCCGGTGCGCTGTTTTTCTGACCTGACCGTCCCAGTAAGTGAGGAATTGGGTGCCGCGGCACGCAAAGATATGAGCGCTGCCGGCGTCACGCTGTGTGAATCGAGACTGGCGTTTGGCTAACGCCGCTCCCGTGCGGTGTCATGTTGGATGGCGCTGAGGGCATGCTGGATTGCCGCAGTGTGATGATAGAGGTCGCGGTAATGGCGATACAGTTCATCGTAACGCCAGCGCACCTCACCCCTGGGCTCTAAGGTCCGTGCCGGTGGATTCCAGCGAGCTGGCGAACTTGGCTGTAGCGCACACGCGGCGAGCCAGGCCATCCCGTAGCTCGCACCAATCGTCTCGGTAGGAATCACCTGCACACGGTTGGTGATATCGGAAACGATCTGTGGCCAGACATCACCTTGGGTTCCACCGCCCACACACACGATCCGGTCGATCGTGCCGCCGGCTGCTTCAATCGCCTCGATATTGTGACGTACCCCGAAAGCCGTTGCTTCCAGGGCAGCGCGGTAGAGGTCACCTCGAGAATGTTCCAAGCTCAATCCCGCAATCACCCCCCGTGCATCAGGATCGAGGATCGGTGTGCGCTCACCGGCGAAATACGGGAGCATCACCAACCCGTTCGCACCGGGTGGACTGATGGCGGCTGCACCCACCAACTCACGGTAGTCGCTGCCAAATAGCTCACGCAGCCAAGCGGTAATTGCCCCGGAGGTTGCCATTCCACCAGCCACATTGCGGGTATCTTTTAACGCACCAATCGTGGACCAAAGTTCGGCAGAACGCACCGGCTGGGTGACCGTGTTGATGAAAAACATCGTCGTGCCATACATCAGCATCAGGTCGCCAACATTATGCGCATCAACAGACAGCGCTTCAGCCCAGGCATCAATCGTGCCGGTCACCACCGGGATACCGGGCGCGAGACCTGTGTCATCTGCCGCCGCCTGGCTGATTGTGCCGGCAATATCACCTGCCCACCGCAGTTCGGGTAACGGGATACCGGGAGCAACAATATCTGCCCAGGGTCGATACCAATCACGTGCTTCGATGTCATACAGCGGTGTGCACTGCGATGCGGACTGATGGTCAAGCGTATAGGCACCGGTGAGATGCCACACCAGATAACTCGCCGGCATGAAAAGCCGCTGCGCCCGTTGATAAACCTCGGGTTCCTCCTCACGAACCCACGCAATTTTTGGACCGGCAGCCTGGGAGGACAGTACCGAACCGCAGCGCGCAAGGATCGTATCGTCGCCACCCAGCTGATCGTTCAGGGCTGCGATTTGACGGCTTGCACGCGTATCAACCCCGTAGAGAATCGCGGGGCGTAACGGCGTGCCGTCAGCTGCCGTGAGCGCCACACACGGTCCCATCCCCGACACGCCCACGCACACGACCTC
>JAUNVN010000108.1:0-1996 GCA_030537655.1 Bowdeniella nasicola
TAACGCTGATGATCGTTGAAGATCATCGTTGCCGCGAGGTCATTGATGATGCACGTGATATCGATCAGGGACATCAGGTCGAAACAATGCTCGTCATCGACGAAGGTGAGCTTCTAGCCCCCGATGCAACCGCTGACGAAATTGCTGCAATTGAAGCGATCCTTGCGAGTAATACCATTGATGACGTCGCCACGATTATCTACACCTCCGGTACGACTGGAAGGCCGAAAGGTGCGGTGCTCACCCACCGCAACCTCTTGAGTGTCTGCCTCGGTGGTCTCGCAGACTTCAAAGGGGTGATTGATATTCCCGGTGTGCGGACCTTGCAGTTTTTACCGATGGCACACGTTTTTGCCCGGGCGCTTTCTATCTTGGCGCTCGTCGGTAATATTCCGTTAGGACACTGTACGAATTTAAAGGACCTTCCCGACGACATCCGTACCTTTAAACCCACAATTTTGATGTCAGTTCCAAGGATCTGGGAAAAGATCTACACCACCGCTGAACAGCGTGTTGGTGGCGGGTTGAAACGGCGTATTTTCATCTGGGCAGCCAAAACTGCAATCGTTTATTCACGCCATTTAGAAACGGGCAAGGTGCCTGCCTGGTTACGTGCACAACATCGCTTAGCAACAAAACTGGTTCTGTCGAAAATTCGGGAAGCACTCGGCGGTAATCTCGGCCATGCCCTGTCAGGTGGCGCTCCCCTTGGCGAGCGCCTCGCCCACTTTTATCGCGGATGTGGGCTGATTGTAATTGAAGGCTACGGACTCACCGAAACCTCGGCGCCACTTTCGATCAACCACCCCGACAAGGTAAAGATCGGCACCGTTGGTTTAGTAATGCCCGGTGTTGAGGTGAAAATCGCTCCTGACGGTGAGGTTCTTGGTCGCGGCGTTGGCATTATGCAGGAATATCACAATGATCCCGATACTACTGCCGCAACGATCGATGAGGATGGCTGGTTACACACCGGTGATATCGGGTCCTTTGACGACGATGGATATCTGCGAATCACGGGACGGAAAAAGGAAATTATTGTTACCGCCGGAGGCAAAAATGTTGCCCCATCAGGCTTGGAAGACCGATTGCGCATCCATCCGCTCGTTTCTCAATGCATGGTTGTTGGAGATAAACGACCCTACTGCGCAGTGTTGATCACGCTGGATACCGACATGTTGCCCATCTGGTTGAAAAATAAGGGGCTCGAACCGATGTCGGTTGCACAAGCAGCAAAACATCCGCTGGTGTTGGAGCGGCTGCAAATGGCGATCGATCGATCAAACGCAGCGGTCTCACGGGCCGAACAAATTCGCGCCATGCATATTCTTACTGAGGATTTCACTATGGAAAACGGCGCGTTGACGCCTTCACTCAAAGTTAAGCGGCATGTCGTGTCTGAACGTTACGCCGACGTGATTGAACAGCTCTACGCTGACGGCTCACCCGGTGGGGGCACTCTCAAAGTCGGGGGTCACATCTAACCTGACAGGTATGGAATCACTGCTGCAGGCCATCCCTGGACGGCGTATGCAACTTGATGAGCAATTTAGCGCCTCCACACCTCAGACTCCCCCGAATGCCCATGTGCAATTGGCTCTTGACGATTTCGGTACCCCCCTGTCCGATGTCACCTTCGTGGTGGTCGACCTGGAGACCACAGGCGGACGTGCCTGCGCTGGAAATATCACTGAAATTGGTGCGGTAAAACTCCGCGGCGGAGAAGAACTCGGTCATTTTTCCACCCTGGTACGCCCCAGACAACCGGTTCCCCCGGCAATTGCGCAACTGACCGGGATCACCAATGCGATGGTTCACTCCGCCCCCCGCATCGGTGAAGTATTCGCCTCATTTTTAGCATTTGCAGGTCTGGAACACGGCAACGTCTTGGTGGCGCACAATGCGCGCTTTGACCTGTCGTTCCTCCGTGCTACGGCGAAGGAACTCGGATACCCATTTCCGGTCTCCCAGGTGGTTGATACTTTAATGTTGGCTA
>JAUNVN010000108.1:2006-5618 GCA_030537655.1 Bowdeniella nasicola
TAGACGAGTACTGACCCGCGGGGAAGTTCGCAATCACCGACTGGCCACTCTGGCAACGCATTTTCACGTGACCACTGCTCCGAATCACCGGGCACTTGCTGATGCGCGCGCTACGGGAGAGGTATTACACGCGCTCTTGGAGCGGGTAGCGCCCCTGGGAGTTACCCACGCTGAGGACTTAGCTACACTCACGGCCCGGGTTCCTGCCCGCCGCCGTAAGAAGGCGCGGTTGGCCGATGATCTTCCTACCGGCGCCGGGGTGTATTGGTTTGTTGGTCCGGGCGAAGAAATCCTCTATGTCGGAACTTCAACCCATGTGCGCAGGCGTGTGCGCAGCTATTTCACGGCAGCGGAAAACCGCAGCCATATTGCACAGATGCTCGACCTTGCTTGCGCGGTGCGAGCCGAAGCAACCGCCGGGGTATTGGAAGCGCAGGTACGCGAATTACGTCTCATTGCAGCTCACCAGCCTCCATTTAACCGCCGTAGTCGCCACCAGGATCGCGCGCGATTTCTCACGCTGACCAACGAGGCATATCCGCGCAGTATTGTGACGAAATATCCGCCTGCAGATCCCAGTGAGATTATCGGAATATTTCCCTCCACGAAATCAGCACGATTGGCACAACAGGCCCTGCAACGAGCGACGGGACTACGGACCTGTACCCATAAACTCCCACGGATCCCTGCGGCAACTTCCCAGGCGTGCTCCGCATACGAGTTAGGCCGCTGTCTGGCACCGTGTGCTTTTGGTCAGCAAGGCTATGATGCGGTCGTGGCGCGCGCACGACAGGTCAGTGCCTCCAAGCTTGAGGATGTGCTCACCCACTACCAACAGCGTTTCGCCCAGTTAAGTGCCGCCGAGCGATTTGAAAGTGCCAGCGTCGAACGAGACCGTTTGGCAACACTGCTGCAAGGCCGTGCTCGCTTCGAGCAGCTCTTGCCCTACCTCACCGCTGGTGAGTTAGTCGCCGCCAGACCTGGACATAATCGTAGGTGGGAACTGATCATCGTGCGTTATGGCCGTCTGGCCAGTGCCATTGAGATTCCAGCGCACCGTCACGTAGGGCCATATTTGCATGCCGCATTGCAGCTTGCCGAGCCTTTGCCACCCCCAACCGTACTTGGCCAGCATGCAACGATCGCGGAAACCGCAACGATTGCGGCGTGGTGTGAAAGTCCAGGTGTGCGGTTTGGTGAGGTGACCGACGCGCGATTTCCGTTTGCCTATCCACGTATGGGGGCAGCCAGTGATCACTACCGGATTTGGCGTTCGCCACACGAGGCAGTGCACCGCGGAATGTGAATTGCCTCGGCCAGGTAGAGTGACCGGTAGAAATACCGTGGCACTAATTGCGCAAGGAGTTGCAATGATCACCGCAATCGTCATGATTCATACCGATGCTGACGCCATCCCGGAGGTTGCCCGTGAGGCGGTGACGATCGAAGGGATTTCAGAAGTGTTTTCGGTCACCGGCGATGTCGATTTAATCGCTATCGCGCGCGTTGCCGCTCATGAAGAATTAGCCGGTGTAGTCGCTGACAAGCTCTCGAAGGTCAAGGGGGTTACGTCAACAACTACCTATATCGCCTTTCAAGCATTTTCAAAGGAAGATTTAGAACGCGGATTTGCCCTCGGAATGGACTAGCTCCACGCGGAAACCGGCGAGCTGTTCGCAGTGTAAGTTGGGCTCTCCCCTAGCGCCCGACCGCGGCCCACTTCTCCAACACGCGCAGTGGTGCGCCACTGGCCATTACTTCACGTGCTCGATGGTAGTGAGGCCGCAACGCTTCGAGGAGATTGTCACTGCCCCCTTCACCGCTTGCCTGCGCATAGGCAAGCAATCCGGCAGCGGCATTGAGCGCTACCGTTTCGGCAACGATGCCATCAGCGCCGGAGAAGATCCTGCGTGCGACCTGCGCATTTTCTTGGGCATTACCGCCACGCAAATCCGTAATAGTTGCCTTCTGCAATCCAAGTTCACTCGCATCGAGGCGATGTTCGCCAACCTCACCATCGCGAACCCACCACACCCGGTTGATGGTGGTGTTGGTGAGCTCGTCGAGGCCAGATTCACCGCGAAATACCACGGCAGCCACTCCACGCTCAGCAAGCACCCCTGCCATCAGCGGCGCATGACGCGCACTGGAAACCCCGATTGCATTGGCTCGAGGACACGCAGGGTTTGTCAGTGGGCCCAGCACGTTAAAGGAGGTGGGAATACCCAATTCGCGCCGGGTCGGCGCAGCATAACGCATGGACGGATGGAATACATTGGCGAATAGGAACGTAATTCCTGCGCGGTCCACCGCTGCGGCCACCTGATCAAGTGGCAGGTCCAGCGGTACGCCGAGTGCTTCGAGCACATCGGCACTTCCCGAGGCGGAAGAGGCTGCTCGGTTACCATGTTTCACCACGCGCACCCCGCAGGCGGCAATGACGATCGCGGCCATGGTGGAGATATTCACTGTCTTCGCACCATCGCCCCCCGTACCGACGATATCGACGGCGTCGTCCGTGATATCGATCGCAGTGGCATGCGCTCGCATGGTGTCGGCCAATCCGCGCAATTCTTCGACCGTTTCACCTTTTGCCGCCAAACCGACCAGAAATGCCCCCAAGGTGGCGGCAGGAACGTTGCCACGCATAATGGCATCCATGGCCGCGGCTGCCGCCTCGCCGCCAATATCTTTACCGGCAGTAAGGTTGCGTAACAGATCCGGCCACTGCATCAGGCCGCCACACCTTTGAGTAATCCGGCGATCTTTTCTTGCACTCGCCGTGGCTGCAGTGGCATGTGGAGTACATCATCTGCTTCCGACCAGTGTGCCAACCAGCTATCTTGCGGCCGAGCGATCAGCAGTAAGATTGGCGGGCAGTTAAAAATTTCTTGTTTCAACTGCTTCGCCACAGCCATGCCGCCTTCTTTTGTCGCTTCAGCATCCAAGATGAGCAATTCATACTGGTGCGCTTCCACCTTGTCAATCACCATCGCAGCGGTGGCGGTTTCATCCCAGCGCAACTGCGGCAATCCTGGTCCAGGACGCCGACCAACGGCATTCATTACTTGCTGGCGGGTGGTGGCATTGTCACTGAAGAGTAAGACGTCAGCTGTCCTTACTTCACTCATTACTATCCGTCCTTAGAGCGATGGGGTCTGTTGCGCCACGACATTCGCGGCGCTCCAGCTCCCATCGTAATGGGTAAACCGCGCGAGACAACGAATTCAGAAAATAGAGAAATTCCACGGTCATGCCGTCAGGCGGAACACTGTGGCCTCATATTCACGTTTCGTTAGCTGAATTACAGGTTTATCGGACAAAACGCTGCGAAGCAATATGTCTCTCCTTCTTTTTTGGTACATAATGACACCGTGTCGTCATCATCAGTCGCCATGAGCAAGCCCCATGTAGAGGTGAACCGACCGAATACGTTAGCGGTCGGCACCATCGTTTGGCTGTCCAGCGAACTTATGTTCTTCGCTGGGCTCTTCGCCATGTACTTCACGATCCGGGCCACCGTGCCCGAGATCTGGGCGCAAGAGACTCCCAAGCTCAACGTGTGGTTCGCCGCGGGCAACACCACGATCCTGGTGCTGAGCTCGGTCACCT
>JAUNVN010000109.1:0-3714 GCA_030537655.1 Bowdeniella nasicola
TTCCGATCGCGTGAGGTGAGGGAAAATTTTTCGCAAAATTTCGCGGTTTTTCGTCATTGAAACACACGGTCAACATCATTGAATGGAAAAATTGCCCACATATTGGGTACGGTTATGTCACGACACAAGAATTGCCCAAAGGGGAGGCATTCACCCGATTGCCTTCCCGCTTCGATGTTGGAGGGGGTCACGCCATGGGGCGCGGCCGTCAAAAGGCCAAACAGACAAAGGTAGCTCGCAAGCTGAAATACTTCAGCCCAGAGACCGACTATGCCGCTTTAGAACGAGAGTTGATAGCAGCGCGTCAAAAACAGAACGCTGACTACGACGAATACGACATTCCCCCAGCCACTGATGAAGATGACTGGAGAGATTATCACTAAGCGGCCCGTGCGGTAATTACCGCTGCCACGTTTACGCCCGATGATATTTTCTCATCGGGCGTCTTGGCGTGCCTAGAAACGATAGTCACCGAGGAGTTCGACGCTACCGCCGTCCACACCTTTGGTGCCGGCAACTACCGTCCCGTCAGCGACGATATCCTCACTGATCACTTCGCCAAGGAGCCAGGTGTCACAGCCGGCGGCAGCGGCCATCTGCTCAATGGTGGCGACGCTATCACTCGGGGCGATAACGGCCATTCCCACCCCGAGGTTTAACGTGCCTTCCAGATCCTCCCACGGCACATTTCCCCAGGCCTGAACGGCGGTGAATACCGGGGGGACATGCCATGAGGAACGGATGAGGCGAGCGCGTAGTCCACGGGGAATCACGCGCGCAATATTGGCTGCCAGTCCCCCACCGGTGATGTGGGCAAGGGCGTGAATCTCCACGGCCTCAATCATCGGCAGACAGATGGGGGCGTACAAGCGCGTCGGTTCGAGCAGCTCTTCGCCAATGGTGCGCCCGAAATCGTCACTGTGCGCGTGCAGGTCAATATTGGCTGCTTCCAGGGTGGCCCGCACCAGGGAGTACCCATTGGAATGCAAACCACTGGCGGCCAGGGCGATCACCGCATCGCCTTCACGTACGCGTTGCGGACCGATCATCGCATCGGCATCAACCACCCCGGTCACTGCCCCGGCGAGATCGTATTCGTCGGCGGCTAGCACCCCGGGGTGTTCGGCGGTCTCTCCGCCAATCAGCGCCGTGTCACAGGTGTGACAGGCACGGGCAATCCCGGAGACAATCGCCGCAATCCGTTCGGGAACCACGGTGCCGCAGGCAATATAGTCGGTCATAAACAGTGGCGTTGCCCCGATGACGACAATGTCATCAATCACCATGGCCACCAGGTCCTGACCGATGGTGTCGTGGATATCGAGCTGACGGGCAAGTTCAATTTTTGTCCCCACCCCATCGGTGGAGGTTGCCAGCAGGGGACGGTTCATGGTCTTGATGGCACCGATATCGTAAAGCCCAGCAAAACCACCGAACCCGCCGGGCACGTTGGCGCCATGTGTGGCGGCGACGGCCTGACGCATCAGTTCAACGGCACGGTCACCTGCCTGGGTGGATACTCCCGCATCGGCGTAGGTGATTTCTGGCTGCACGTTAGGCTCCTTTGTCGAAGAAGTCGGATGGGACGGAGGCTGGATAGTTGCCGGTAAAGCAGGCGGTACACAGTTGTGTCGCTGGAATCTGGGTGGCGTACACCATATCGTCCAGCGACACATACCCGAGTGAATCGGCGCCAATATTTTCGCGAATCTGTTCGACCGACAGTCCATTGGCGATCAGTTCGGCACGCGAAGCAAAGTCGATACCGTAAAAGCACGGCCATTTCACCGGTGGGGAGGAGATCCGCACATGGACCTCACTGGCGCCGGCTTCACGTAACATCCGCACCAGGGCACGCTGGGTATTGCCGCGCACGATTGAATCATCAACCACCACCAGGCGCTTACCGCCAATCACTTCCCGTAACGGGTTGAGTTTCAAGCGGATTCCCAGTTGCCGAATCGTTTGGGTTGGTTGGATGAAGGTACGGCCAACATAGGCGTTTTTCACCAGTCCCTGAGCGAAGGGAATACCGGATTCGTGGGCGTAGCCAATGGCGGCGGGCGTCCCCGAATCGGGGGTGGGGATGACCAAGTCGGCCTCCACCGGATGGGCACGTGCCAGGGCGCGGCCCATATCGGTGCGCGCTGCCATCACTGAGGTGCCACCAATGCGGGTATCTGGACGCGCGAGGTAGACGTATTCGAAAATACAGCCGGCCGGTGCCGGTTCGGCAAACCTGGTTGACCGCACCCCGTCATGGTCAATGGTGATGAACTCCCCCGGTTCAATTTCCCGAGCGAAGGTCGCCCCGACAATATCGAGAGCTGCAGTTTCCGATGCGATTGCCCAGCCATTGTCCAGCCGGCCGAGCACCAGCGGCCGTAAGCCGTGGCGATCGCGCGCCGCATACAGGGTGTGTTCATCCATGAATACCAAGGAGAAGGCACCGTGTAGCTCACGAAGTACCTCCTGGGCTTTATCGGCCAGGTTCGGCGGGTTTTCGGCGCTGAGATCCCCGCGCAGCAGCGCGGTGAGCACGGCAGTATCGGTTGGGGAGGCACAGCTTGCGCGATGCCGCTGGTCACCATCGCCGTGCAATCCGGCCCGTTCGGCCAGGGCGAGGGTGTTGGTGAGGTTGCCATTGTGGGCGAGTGCCACCGTACCGGTTGCCGTTGGTCCCAGCGTCGGCTGGGCATTTTCCCACGACGATGCGCCGGTGGTGGAATAGCGGACGTGACCGATGGCCATATGTCCCGACAGCGATGAGAGGGTGCCATCGTCAAACACCTGGGAGACAAGACCCATATCTTTGTAGACCAAAATGGCCCCGTCATCACAGGTCGCTATTCCCGCTGACTCTTGGCCGCGGTGTTGCAGCGCGTAGAGGCCAAAGTAGGTTAAGCGGGCAACTTCTTCACCGGGTGCCCACACCCCAAATACGCCACATTCATCACGCGCGCCACTTCGGTTGATTTCGGAGTTTGCCAGGGGTTGTCCCTCACCACATCGCACATCCCCCAGTGTGCCATACTCACTCGGGCGCGGGCTGCGCGCGGACATCATCGGGGTCGGCAATCGCCTCGAGGGTCACCGTGGCGGTGGTGGGATCCGCATCAATGACCCGCACCCGAATTTCAGCTCCGGCTTTCACATCCCCAGCAACACGGGCTCGCACCGCGGGGGTTCGCAACATGACAATCCCACCGCCGTTGCGTTCTTCTAGGACAACCGCTGGGAATTCTTTACCAATGTGGCTTGCTAACACGGCAGCTTCGACAATATCGACCGCAACGCGTTCATAGCGGCTGGCAACACGCGTGCCGGCAGCCATCACTGCTGGTAGCTGGCCCAGTGCGTCACGCACCCAGCTGGAAACCGGCACTCCAGCGCAGTGAGCAGCGCAAATCTCCAGGCCGTAGCGGTCCACAAGCCGGCGCAGTGGCGCGGTGACATGGGCGTATTCGGCGGCAATTGCGCCGTGCAGGTGGGATTCTTTGGGGGCTCCATCGGTGAAGGCATAGTAGCTCGCACCGCGAAAAAGAGTGGTCGCTTCGGTTAAGAATGCCGCTTCATTTGGCTCACTAGACGACAGGGAGCGCACAAAGTCGGGATAGTCCATCTCCAGTGGCCAGTTGAGCCCCAAGGCGCGTGCAGTGTGCCGCAGGCGGGCTATATCTCGTCCCTCAGCCGGGGGGAGGTTGCGGAAGATCC
>JAUNVN010000109.1:3724-5583 GCA_030537655.1 Bowdeniella nasicola
TGGCGCATCATCTGTGCTGCCGCAATCCCGCAGGTAAGGGAGAGCTGGGCATTATAGGACTCGACCGGCACGTTGGAACGGTAGGCCAAGGCGTAGCCGGTGGCGGCCGGCACGATGCGCTGTTCTGGAATATCAAGAGAAATCCCCCCGCGGGCACGTTCGGCACTCAAACGCGCGCGGCCAAAAGCGGCGAGTAGTTCAGCAAAGTCGGCAGGTACCTGGGCTGGCAGGGGCTGTGGTGCACTGGAGGGGGCATGCGCAGCAATCGCCCCCAGCGGAGCGGCCGGGGCGCGCGCATCCAGGGCTGCTTGTACCTGGGTGTAGGAGAGTTGAGCGCGTGAACGCACCAGGGCGGGGGCGACATCGGCATCGAGTATTGTTCCCTCCTCGCTAATGTCGATCCGCCAGAGATAGGCGAGGCGATCAACTGCGGGCAGCAGGGAGCCGGCGCCAGCGGCAATAACATCGGGATGTAGCCCGATGGCGTGGCCTGGGCCGTAGACGGTGGTGGCGCGGCGGTGGGTTTCTTGATCGAGTTCGGCTTTGGGGTCGACAAAAAATGCGAGACAGGCGATCGCATAGTGGAGGCGGTAGCCCCCCGGAATCCGCTCGAGTGCGGCAGCTTGGTCAAGGTCGCGTGAGGTTTCGGGATCAACGGTCACCAGCGGCACATCGCGCGCATCCAGAATCGGTACCGCTGGGCGTGGTGGAGTGCCGCTTCCCACCTCACCTGGCGCTGGCAGCGGGGTGTTTGCAGCTTTTGTCGCTTCGGTAAGGGCCGCTGGCGGGTAGTGGTCGCGGATGTCGAGTTGTGCTCGCAGTTGGGCGAGGGCGTTATCAATGTCGGCGCTGTCCGCCGTGAGAACCAAGCGGCGGCGAGGCATGGGCTAATCCTCCAATTGCCGCTCCAAAGCGGCCAGGGATTTGCGGTCGAGATACAGGGCGATTACCGCGCCAAGAAACATCCCCAGGGCGCCAAGGCCGAGCAGGGAAAGCCAAAAAGTGTTCGCCATGGTCAGTCCTGACCAGGTGCGGGTAACAATGGCAATGAGGAAAGATACGCATGCGCCTAGCAGCAATCCGGTGAAAATGAATCGCCCATAGCGCGGAGCTTTGCGGTGGGCTGCTGCAATGCGGCGCGGTGTTTGGCCACCAGCGGTCTCATCTGGCTGTTCACTCTCGGCGGGCGCGTTCTCTTCAGCCGGATCGGGTTGGTCATCGCTCCCAGCCAGGCTCGCGTCTCGCACGCTTTTGCGTTGCAAGGGCGGGATGGGACCGGGATCTTTGCGGGGTCCGAAGTTGGGAGCCACGACGCGTCCTTTCTGCGCTTGATTCAGCTGCTCGTCAGTTTCATTGTCGCCGTGATTACCGCAGCGCGCATCCTTACGGCCTCTTAAGGCTCATCACGGGTAAGAACTCTTCCAAATCGGCGCGGCTACCAGAGCAGTGCACGAGACCGCGGGTGCGTGCGGCGTGGAAGGACTCCTGGCCAAGGGCCAGTTGCAACCAGGTGTGTGCATCGGTTTCCACCACATTTGCGGGTGTGCCGCGCGTGTGCACCGGGCCGGCAATCGCTTGGATCGCCCCGGCGGGCGGAATCCGGATTTCGACACTGCGTCCCGGATGGGCGCGGGCAAATTCTTGCAGCGTATAGCGCACCGCGATGGTCTCCTCGGTGCGGGTGAGGACCTGTCCGGCAAGGAAGGCGTGCACGATCGGCAGAGCGCGCGCTGGAGCAATCATTCGTGCCATATCCCCACCCTATGCTCCCTGGGCACTATTGCGCGCGGGGTGGAGATCTTGGTCCCACCCCGCGCGTTCGGTTGGAGCTTTAGATAATGCCCTGGTCTACAATTGCG
>JAUNVN010000110.1 GCA_030537655.1 Bowdeniella nasicola
GGGCGCGACCACGAGTTGTGCCAATCCGTACAGCGGTGTGTAGGGAGCGAGCTGTTGGAAAAAATCCGGCAACATGTGCAGCGGTAAAAACATCCCCGACATGAATGCTGACAGCACCAAAACCCCGGAGGTCAGCGCAAATGCCGAGTCACTTTTTACCGCGAATGCTGCCGCTAACCCCATCGCCATCGCAATGAGGGATCCCAATATGGCAGCCGCTGCGGTGAGCAGCCAGGTGGGACCGGTCATTCGTGCGCCCGTGGCAGCCCCAACGCCATAGCAAACCGCCACAATAATGATCGACGCGCACACTCCGGCGAGTAGTTTGGCAACGAGATAGCGCCCCACACCGATTTGGGTGAGCGCAATTTGACGCAGCCATCCGCTTTGACGTTCCAGCGCCACGGTCACACCAATCGCCGAGAGTGCCCCAACAACACCGTAAGCGGCCATGGTCGCTAAGACGCGCGCACTAATGTTGCCATTGCCAATCCAGTGATGCCCCTCAGGAATGGAGGCGCCGAACATCAGATACATAAAAATTGGCAACAGTACAGAAAAGCCGAGAATAAACGGGTTGAACAGGACCGTGCGGAAATTAAAGCGTGCCGCGGCCACCAGTGCGTGCATGGGCGAATTGGTGTGGGTAACGGGCGTTGTCATCGTGCTTTTCCCTTCGCGGTCAGGTGTTCAAAGGTGTCATCGAGGGAGGCATGGGTGAGTTCAATATCGCTGGCTGCCTGACAGCTGAGGACCGCGATTGCGGCAGTGCGCAGATCAGGGCCGATTAGTGTGAGCGACTCATCGTGATAGTCGACCTGCACATCGCGCAATGGCTGAAGTTCACCAGCCAGTTCCTGCCAGGCGGCAGAGGGGATGCGAGCGGTCAGATGGTGGCGAGCAGCCATCGAGCGTACCGTGGAGGTGGGGCCGTCAGCGACGATGCGTCCGGCTGCCATAATCACCGTTCGCGGGGCATAACGTGAGGCTTCTTCCAGGTAGTGGGTCGCAAAGATAATGGTCCGGCCCGCATCGGCTTCCTGCTGCATTATCTGCCAAAAATGGCGGCGAGCACTCGGGTCCATCCCCGCGGTTGGTTCGTCAAGAATTAGCAGCTGGGGATCGCTGAGCAGCGCAATGGCCAGCCGGACGCGTTGGAGCTCCCCACCGGAACATTTCCCGACCGGTCGGTGCAGCAGGTGGCTGATATCACAGCGGGCAATAATGTCATCAATATTGGCCGCGCGCACCGCGAGGTGGGAAAACAGGTGCAGGAGCCGACCGACCTTCTCTTCTTCTAGCAGTGCCCCCGATTGCAACATCACTGAAAAACTGCCGGTCGCGACGGCTGCGGCGGGGGTTTTTCCAAAGAGTTGTACCCGACCATGATCGGGACGGTCGAGTCCGCTCATGAGAGAAAACAGCGTGGATTTGCCCGCACCGTTCGGCCCCAGAAGTGCGAGGATCTCACCGGCGTTGACGTGGAAGGACACCCGGTCGACAGCGGTGAGGGTTCCAAAACGTTTTGTCACATCCGACATTGTGATCACGGGGGTTGTCACATCCATACCCCAATTATTGAATGGCAGATCACGAAGTCTTCGTGTGCGGAGCGTCGATTTCCCATGACAGTTGTCATGGCGGCTAGGTGGGGAGAAAGCTCGATTCGCCCTCGGCGGGCACCCGTGCGCATGATAAATAAAAAGGCTCCCAGATCAGGGAGCCAGTTCGCAGCGGCATAACGAAGATGCCGGCTGCGAGTTTCGTGCGCGGAGGGGGACTTGAACCCCCACCCTCGGTAAAGAGGACTAGCACCTCAAGCTAGCGCGTCTACCTATTCCGCCACCCGCGCAGCACGCTAATTGAATCTAGCATGAAGTCCCGCGCGGCGCGAAATTCGCAGCCTGTGATCGCTCACACCCTGGGATGGATCGCCAGAAAAGCGCCGGAATGGCTCCGCATCACGGGCCTGCCGGCGATGCTCGCGTCACTGCGGGCGGCGCACTATGCTCAAGACATGCACATTCCACGTCCCGAAGATGAAGTGGTAGATATTTGCCGCCGACTGATCCGTATTGATACCTCCAACTATGGCGATAACCAGGGCATCATTGAACGGCCTGCCGCCGAGTATGTTGCTGAGTTGTTGGAAGACGTTGGGCTAGAAACCACCGTATTGGAATCCTCACGCGGCAGAACCTCAGTGTTTGCGCGCATGGAAGGTCGTGATCCCAGCCGTGAGGCGCTTGTGCTTCACGGCCACACCGATGTGGTGCCGGCCGCGAAAGAGGACTGGCAGGTTGACCCGTTTGCTGCCCACATGGAAGACGACGTCATCTGGGGACGCGGCGCGGTGGATATGAAAAATATGGTGGCGATGATACTTGCCGTGGTGCGCTATATGCGCCGGGCGCGCATTCAGCCGCAACGCGATGTCATTTTGGCGTTCTTTGCTGATGAAGAACACGGCTCCAGGTGGGGTGGCCGGTGGGTGGTGGATCATCATCCAGAGATTTTCGAGGGAGCAACTGAAGCGATTGGCGAAGTTGGCGGCTATTCAACGATGGTGGCTGGCAAACGCGTCTACCTGTTGCAGACGGCAGAAAAAGGTCTGCAATGGCTGAATCTGGTAGCGCGCGGACGCGCGGGCCACGGTTCACAGGTTAACGAAGAAAATGCGGTGACCGAACTGGCCGGAGCGATCTATCGTATCGGTCAGCACGCCTGGCCGCTACATATCACCGATACGGTTCGGGCCCTGCTCGACGGGGTGGCGGATCTGACGGGACTGCAGTGGGATGAAGCTGATGAATCGAGTATTGCCGCGCTCATTGATGCGTTAGGCCCGGCAAAAACGTTTGTGGGTGCGACCTTGCGCACCGGAGCGAACCCGAAAATCTTACAGTCGGGGTATAAAGCAAATGTCATTCCCACTCACGCTCAGGGAACCGTTGACATTCGTCCAATTCCCGGCACTGAAGAAGACATGATGGCGACGGTTAAACGCCTGGCGGGTCCGAATATTGCTATCGAACCGGAGATCCAAGATATTGGCTTGGAAGTTCCATTCAAAGGCGCGTTGGTCGACACGATGGTCGATATGATCGCTCGCCACGACCCCGAGGCAACCGTATTGCCCTATATGCTCTCGGCTGGAACTGATAACAAATCTCTGTCGCGACTTGGAATCCGCGGCTACGGGTTCACGCCGCTGCAGCTGCCCCCCGATTTGGATTTTCCCCTTCTATTCCACGGGGTGGACGAGCGAATTCCACGTGCAGCGTTGGATTTTGGCTGTCGCGTTCTGCTTGACCTGCTGCAGGTAGCCTAAGGACGTGGATATGTTCGCTTTTATTGCACTTGGCAGCTAGGCTCACACTATGGCTACGGATCCTCGCGCAGCGCTTGACCGGTTTATCGCCGCGCTGGAAGCGCACTACCAGGCAGCGGCAACCCTACAAAATCCCGATGCCGACGCGGTGGTACGCACCGAAGAGGCAGTCGAAGATGCATTCCTGACCTATGACGATGCGATCATGCTCAGTTTCGACGTTGATTTACCGCTGGATACGTGCGGCTATGACGACGACGATTTTGATGATGACGACCTCGATGATGAGGATGCACCCGAGGACGACGAGGAATAGCGCGCCCCAATTTTTCCAGCTACGGGCGCTTCACTCCGGTTAGCGCTCAGCAGTGACGCATCGATGCGGTTGCTAGCGCCTGGGTAATTTGTGGTGGCAAGGTCAGTGATTCGTTCATCACGGCGCGCGCCTGCCCGGGTGTGCGCGGCCCGGTAATAACCGCTGTGGTCTGGTTGAGTGCCCAGGCGTGGGCAATCTGCGCTGGCGTCACCTCAAGGCCCTCACCTGCGGTGGCGACCGCTTCAATCACTCCGGCGTAATCTTCGTGTAAATACGGTTGCACATAGGCCGATAGGTGGGCGCTGGCCGCGCGTGAATCCGCCGGGATTGTATGGCGATATTTCCCGGTGAGCACGCCGCGTCCAAGCGGTGCGCAGCCAAAGAATCCCAGCCCCAGAGCACTGGCAGCCGGCAGGATGTCGCGTTCGGCTTGCCGGTGCACCAGTGAGTATTCGGCCTGTACTACCGCTAAGGGAACATCGGTGGGGAGGATCCCCGCCACATAGGCGACCTGCCAGGCTGTCGCATTGGCGATCCCAACGTAGTGCGCGCGTGCCGAGCGCACCGCAGTGGTTAACGCCGCCGCAATTTCAGGCAGCGGTGTGTGCTGATCGATTCCTTGCACCATGAAAATATCGACGTGATCAACCCCGAGGGTTGCAAGGGAATCGTCAAGTGAATTCAACAGGTTGCGCCGTGAGGTATCAAGCGTGGCGGTATCTCCGCTTTGGGCAACACCCGCCTTGGTCATGATCACCACATCGCGGCGCGAATACCGGGAGGTGAGAAGTTGGCCGAGGACTTCTTCAGCGCGCCCCTGTCCATAGCCGGGTGCCGTATCAATGAGGGTGCCGCCAGCCGATAGAAAATCAGCCAATATGGCATCAGCGTCGTGAATATCGGTGTCGGACCCCCAGGTCATAGTGCCCAAGCCGGTCGCCGACACCCGCAGCCCCGTGTGACCAACGTTGCGTATCTCCATAGTTCAACACGGTAGCGCCTATTGCGACTCGATGGGCAATCACAGCTAGGCTAGATGACCATGAGTTGGTGGGAAGCAATTATTTTAGGTCTCGTCCAGGGACTGACAGAATTTTTACCGATTTCCTCTTCAGCGCACCTGCGCATCGTGGGGGACCTTCTCGGTGGACGTGATCCTGGGGCTGCCTTTACCGCAATTACGCAAATCGGTACCGAAGCGGCCGTGGTGATCTACTTCCGGCACAAAATCTGGGCGGTGATCCGCGCGTGGTTTGGAGCCTTGCCGTTTGGTCCGTGGAAGAACACGGTTGCGCGTACCGATCCCGATGCACGGATGGGGTGGTATGTGATCTTTGGATCCATCCCGATTGTTGTGTTGGGTCTTTTCCTTGAAAGTTGGATCGAGACGAATTTCCGCCACCTGTACATCACGGCGGCGATGCTCGCTGGATTTGCGCTTCTCCTCGGTTTTGCCGACCGGATCTCAGCGCGGAAAAAACCGCTTGAAGCACTCAATGCGCGCGATGCGACGATTTATGGCTTCGCCCAGGCGCTCGCACTTGTCCCGGGTGTGTCCCGCTCGGGAGGTACCATCACTGCGGGACTGCTGATGGGCTATAACCGCAAAGCAGCCGCCGATTATTCCTTCCTCCTGGCAATCCCCGCCGTTCTTGGGTCGGGATTTTATAAACTCTTCAAAGACGGATTCAAAGCCGACGCGACGGTGGGACTTGGACCGACATTTGTTGCCACGGTTATCGCCTTCGCCGTGGCCTATGTGGTTATCATCTGGTTTTTGAAACTCATCACCACTCACTCCTTCATGCCGTTTGTGATCTATCGGATCTGTTTGGCAATCGTGGTGGTAATCCTCGTAATCACCGGCCTAGTACAGGCGTACCCGGTAGGGTAGGGATCGTGGACAGC
>JAUNVN010000111.1:0-858 GCA_030537655.1 Bowdeniella nasicola
CTCAGCATTACCAGCGACGTCTCCTTCGAGCTCCATTTCTTTCGCAATGCGAGCAGCTTCGGTCAACAAGGTCGGCACGATTTCACTTTCGGGCACCGTTTTAATGACTTTACCGCGCACGAAAATCTGTCCCTTACCATTACCGGAAGCAACCCCAAGGTCGGCCTCGCGGGCTTCACCAGGACCATTGACCACACATCCCATGACAGCCACGCGCAGTGGTACGGTGACATGTTTTAGCCCCTCAGTCACCTCTTCAGCGAGTTTGTACACATCAACTTGGGCGCGACCACACGACGGGCAGGAAACGATTTCTAGCTTCTTAGGACGTAGGCCTAAGGACTGTAAGATCTGCGCGCCAACTTTAACTTCTTCAACTGGCGGAGCTGAAAGTGATACGCGGATTGTGTCGCCAATGCCGCGTGAGAGCAGGGCGCCAAAGGCAACGGCGGATTTGATTGTGCCTTGAAAGGCTGGCCCCGCTTCGGTCACTCCGAGATGCAGCGGCCAATCTCCCCGTTCGGAGAGCATCTCATAGGCACGTACCATCACAACTGGATCGTGGTGTTTTACCGAAATTTTGAAGTCATGAAAGTCGTGTTCTTCGAACAGCGAAGCTTCCCACACCGCTGATTCGACGAGCGCTTCTGCGGTGGCGGATCCATATTTTTTCAACAGCCGCTTATCAAGCGAACCAGCGTTGACCCCGATACGGATCGAGACGCCATGATCTTTCGCACAGGCGGCAATTTCTTTCACCTGGTCGTCAAATTTACGGATATTTCCCGGATTGACGCGTACCGCCGCGCAGCCACCCTCAATGGCTTTAAACACATAGCGCGGTTGGAAATGGATATC
>JAUNVN010000111.1:868-2360 GCA_030537655.1 Bowdeniella nasicola
TAATCGGCAGCGCCTCAGCGTCATCAGCTGACGGGCAGGCCACACGCACGATATCGCAGCCCGCTGCTGTCAGCTCGGCAATCTGTTGCAGTGTAGCGCCAATATCGGTGGTTTTTGTGGTGGTCATCGACTGCACCGATATCGGTGCATCACCGCCGACAGCAACGGAACCAACCTGGATTTTGCGGGTCTTGCGCCGCGGACGAATCACGGCTGGTTCTTCTTTAATCGTGGGCATACCAAGCGGAATCGAAGTTGTCACAGCTCTTAGATTACCTTCTTTATGCGAATTCGGATGAATCGCCAACCACGCTACTGCAGCGTGATGGGTTTGACGATATCGGCATAACCCAGCAGTAATGTCATCGCAATCAACAACACAAACACTGCATAGGTCAGCGGCAGCAAGCGGGCTGTATCGACCGGTCCGGGATCAGCGCGCCCACGCAACCGCGCAATCTGGCGCCGTCCTCCTTCCCATAGCGCGCTTGCGATATGACCGCCATCAAGGGGAAGGAGAGGGCTCAGGTTGAAGACAAACAGTGCGATGTTGAGTGAGGCGATCAGGGATAGCAGCGTGATGAACTTATCTCCGCTGCTCACCCCGCGGGTGGTGTCTTGATCGTGACTGGGCATTGAGCTGACTTCACCGGCCAGACGTCCAACACCGATAATCGACATGACCCCATCATCGCGTGGCGTATCGGTCACGACCGAATGGGCGACGTCATATAGACGCATGGGTAGGGCGAAAATTACGCCGGCTGTATCACTAATGCCACGGGCGGTGGTTGATAGCGCTTCGCCGAAGGTGGCAGCACGGCGTTCCTGTCCGGCATACACACCGATCGCTGGTTGTCCTTGAGCGGGTGCAGCGGTGATGTCGGCGTGGTGTTCCACCCCATCACGCTCCCACGTGATCGTGGTGGGCTCGGTTCCAATCGTGGCGATCGCTGCGGTGAGATCTTCCCACTGTGGGGTGGCAATGCCTCCGTAGGAGGTGATGGTATCTCCGGCTTGCAAACCGGCACTTGCCGCGGGGGCCTCGACCATACAGACGTCCGGATTGCTGGCGTGACACGGACGCACTTTCGCAATCGTTGTTGAAGGAGCCGGCAATCCCCAGCCCACCATAATCCCGATGAGCAATACGGTGGCAATCACGAGATTCATCAGCGGACCGCCGAGCATCACCGTCAGTTTTTTCGGCACACTTAACGCAAAGAACGCCCGGTGCTGCTCGTGGGGTGCCAAATCAAGGGCGGCATCACGTCGAGCTTGAGCGACAAGCGAATTGCGATCGTTATCTACCCCGTGATGCAAACTCTCGGCGGTGGGAAACATTCCCGCCAAGCGCACATAACCGCCCAGCGGAATCGCCTTAATGCCGTATTCGGTTTCCCCGCGCGTAGTTGACCAGATCGTTGGTCCAAAACCGATGAAATACTGCGGGACTTTTACACCGAAGCGTTTCGCGGGCACCATATGCCCG
>JAUNVN010000111.1:2370-5449 GCA_030537655.1 Bowdeniella nasicola
CACCAATACCAAGCAGATAGTTCATTAGGCTAACAATTCTGCCGCATATTGTCGGGCCCACGCATCTGCAGCTGCCAGGTCGGCGCGCGTGATCTCATGGGTGTTCGGGCCTCGGTAGGTTTCCACTACGGTAGCGACGGTATCAACAATGGATAAGAAGCTGCATCGCTGTGCTAAAAAGGCTGCTACCGCTACTTCATTTGCGGCATTTAACACCGCGGGGTGAATCGGAGAAGCCGCCAGCGCCTGGCGTGCGAGTCGGAGAGCGGGGAAGGTGTCCTCATCGATGGGCATGAAATCCCACGACGTGGGGCGCTCCCAGGTGCACGGTTGCGTGGCTGGTAAGCGATGCGGATAGGTTAATGCCACTGCTATCGGCAGGCGCATGTCGGGTGGGGAGGCCTGGGCGATGGTGGCTCCGTCACGGAATGTCACCATTGAATGAACGATAGATTGCGGGTGGATTACCACGTCAATCGCCTCGGGAGCGATATCGAAAAGCACGACCGCTTCAATAAATTCCAGCGCCTTATTCATCAGTGTCGCCGAGTTGATCGTCACGACCGGTCCCATCTGCCAGGTGGGATGGTCGAGTGCTTCACCGGGGGTCACATCGGTCAGTTCCGCCCGCGTTTTCCCCCGGAACGGTCCGCCCGAGGCAGTGAGGACCAAGCTGGCGACCTCGGTGGTGCCATCGATGGTTTCGTGGCACAGCCCGCGGTGGTGGCCTCCAGCCGCGAGACATTGAAAGATCGCTGAATGTTCGGAGTCAACGGGGATTATCTGTGCGGGACGAACCATATGGTCAGCAATTAACGGCCCACCGATGACGAGGGATTCTTTATTCGCTAGCGCCAAGGTGGCACCCGAGTCGAGGGCTGCAAGCGTCGCGTCTAATCCCACCGCACCGGTAATACCGTTGAGTACCGTGATCTCATCAGATGCCGAACCGGCGAGTTTCGCGACCGCATCGCCTCCGGTTATCACCTGCGGGCGAGGCATACCACGGGGAGCTATCGCATCGAAGGCCTGCCAAAATTCGCCGGCCGCGTCATCGCGTGCAATGGCAATTACCGGTGCCGCGCTCTGCAGG
Organism: Bowdeniella nasicola; assembly: GCA_030537655.1. Classification (GTDB taxonomy): domain Bacteria; phylum Actinomycetota; class Actinomycetes; order Actinomycetales; family Actinomycetaceae; genus Bowdeniella; species Bowdeniella nasicola_B. The sequence continues at coordinate 3,464 of JAUNVN010000111.1, forward strand.
GCTTGCCGAGCTAATAATTCGAGATTGTGACCACCTGCTGCCAGTCCAGCTACCGGAATATTATTGGTGTTACAAACGTCAATCGCCTGGGTGCCGATGGAGCCGGTTGACCCCAAAATTATCACTGGTTTCACTATTCAACCGCCGTGAGAACCTCAACGACCCGTTCGAGATACACATCGACCACCGCGGGGTCATACGCGTTGGCTTTCTTCGCTGATGGGAAGGTTATTTCCCGAATTTCTTGACTGGTGATTTGTGCCCCGTCATCGAAATAGTCCACCAGTTCGTCTAGGAGCTGATCAACATCGGTTTTTTTGTAGCCGACGTCGTCGGCATCGCGAAATTTATCCCCGGCCGGCCGTTGCAGGCGCGGGTAGAGAGTGCGAGCCCGATCAGCGATATGTTCCATCCAAGTGTCCTGGCCGTGGGTGGCAATAAAGTCCGCGCGACGACGTTTCACAAAGGCAACTTCCAGTCGATCCATCGCGTGATCAACTGCCGCGAACTGATAGCCACCACGTTCTTGATCGAACGTGGCGTTACGCACGTCATCGTCACTCATCGTTGGTGAGTCACCCTCGTAGGCCATCCGGGCACGGCGGAAGAAGTCCTCGACCTGTGTGACGTTATAGCCATCCCGACCGCGAGATTCACGTGCAAACATCACATGTTCGCTCATTGCCTGTCTCCTTTTCCTTTCGTGGCTAACTGTCCACATGCCCCATCAATGTCGCTGCCGCGGGTATCTCGTACCGTCGTGCGGATACCGGCACTGCGCAGTGTGGAAACAAACGCGGTTTCTGCCGATTGTGTTGCTGCTGTCCACATCGACCCCGGGGTCGGGTTCAATGGGATCGGGTTCACGTGAGCCCAGCCGTGGCCGCGGGCATTAAGCTCATCGGCCAGCAGTTGTGCTCGCCATGCCTGATCGTTGACATCTTTAATCAAAGCGTACTCGATGGAAACACGTCTACCGGTTTCACGGAAATAATGGCGCGCCGCATCGAGCAGCTCACCGACCTTCCACCGTGAATTCACCGGAATGAGTCCATCGCGCAGCTCATCATCAGGTGCGTGCAGCGACACGGCCAGCGTCACCGGATAGCCGAGGTCGATGAGTTTATAGATTGCCGGCACCAATCCGACTGTTGAGACGGTAATGTGGCGTGCTGAAAGGCCAAACCCCTCCGGACTGGGTTCAATTAACCGGGTGAGGGCCCCGGTGATGGCTCGCAGGTTGGCAAGTGGCTCTCCCATTCCCATAAAGACAATATTGGTCAGCCGTTTTGGGCCGCGACTAAGTGCGCCCGCAGCTGCCATCTGCGCGTTGATGCGGACCTGTTCAATAATTTCAGCGGTCGATAAATTCCGGGTTAATCCCATCTGGCCGGTGGCACAAAATGGGCAGGCCATCCCACATCCAGCTTGCGATGAGATACACAGCGTGGTCCGTTCGCGATAGCCCATCAGTACCGATTCAACCTGGACGCCATCAAAGAGCCGCCACAGCGTTTTAATGGTCGCACCGTCATCGGTTCGAATATCGGTGACTTTGTCGGCCAGTGACGGCAGGAGTTTATCGACCAGCACCTCGCGTTGGGACTGAGGAATATCGGTCATCTGTTCACCACTGCGATGCAGATGGGTGAAGTAGTGACGTGAAAGTTGGTCGGCACGAAAGGCGGGCAGACCGGTCGCATGCAAAAGTTCGCGCCGCTCCGAACGAGTTAAATCAGCGAGATGCTGCGGTGGTTTCCCCCGCCGCGGCGCGGTGAATGTCAACGGAAGGCGTTTGGTGGGGTCCAGCGATTCAACCGGCTTACCTGATGGATAGGGCGCACTCATACGGTCAATCCCAAAATCAGGTAGGCCACCGGTGCGGTGATAATCAGTGAATCTACACGATCCATAATCCCGCCGTGTCCGGGCAGTACCGACCCCATATCTTTAACTCCCACATCACGTTTGATCAGTGATTCACAT
>JAUNVN010000112.1 GCA_030537655.1 Bowdeniella nasicola
AAACTCTCTTGCGTCTGCCCGATGTTCCCGATGCAATTGTCGCGGCTAATAACCGTCTCGCTATCGGTGCGATCCAACAGCTATATACCGAAGGAATCGCGATCCCCGATATGGGATTGCTGAGCTTTGGGGAACTGTGGTTCATGTTAGATCTGCCCCCCGGGGTGATTGTCGCGGACCTACCCGAATATGAAATGGGGATGATTGCTGCCCGAATGCTCCTCGAACGGATTAAAGGTGAACCAGGCCCGCCGCGCCGAATCGTATTGCCACCGGCTATTAACGGCGTTCACAACACCGAAATCTCCACCGATGACTCCACCTTAACCACCCAATTGGAGCCGCAGTGATACGACGACGACTCCTCTCCCCTCAAACTGTCACTAAGCGCGCCAGCCTCAAGGGCTGGCAACCTATGGGACAGCTCCCATCTGTAAAATCCCCAGCTGCACCACCGCACATCCACGAGCTGGTGCAGCAACCGACAACAACACAAGGAAGTGCACGATGAGTTATCAGATGCCCACTATTGCTGAACGTCCCGCAGCAAAACCGAAGACACTCTACATTGTTGCCAACGGTGACCTGCGTTTGACCACCAACGTCAAAACGTGGGATAAGCAGCAGGAAGTTGAAGCCCAATTTGCTGCTGCTGCGAAAGAAGCCGGGTGGGATACTACACGTGCCCACGGTGTCGATCCCGACAAGGGCCACGGGTTTATCGACAGCCAACGCCGCGGGATGGAAGTGTTCCGCACGATCCCGAAAGAAGCGCCACTGGTTGTGGTCGAAGCCGTCTGGCAATACTCCCACCACCTGTTGCACGGCTTGCGCGATCATGAAGGCCCCATCCTCGTTGTGGCGAACTTTGCCGGTGACTTCCCCGGTTTGGTCGGCCTATTGAACCTGACCGCCTCGATGACCAAAGCCAATATCGAATACTCCGCTCTGTGGAGTAAGGACTTTACCGACCAGTGGTTTAAGGACAAGCTCGGCGAATGGCTCGAAACCGGCAAAATCACCCATGACGAATCACATGTGCGTGACCTGCCTGCCCTACCGGAAAGCCCCGAGGTCGAATTGGGCCGCGCACTTGCCAAGCAGCTGAAAGAAGACAAAGCCATCATGGCGGTCTTCGATGAATACTGCATGGGGATGTACAACGCCCTGCTTGACGATGAGCTGATCAACCCGGCTGGTATCTATAAGGAACGGCTCTCCCAATCGGCACTGGTAGCTGAAATGAACCAGGTGAGCGATGAGGAAGCTAACGCGGTGCGTGCCTGGCTCGAAGATGCCGGAATGACCTTCCACGTCGATAATGAAGGCGACCCGAAAGAGTGCCTGACCGATGACCAACTGCGAAGCCAGTTCAAGATGTATATTGCCGCGCTGCGAATGGCCGATGATTTTGGTGCCGATGCGGTCGGGATCCAGTATCAGCAGGGCTTAAAAGATGTTGTGCCGGCATCCGATCTGGCTGAAGGGCTCCTCAACGATCCCAACCGTCCACCGGTGAAGTCCCGCGATGGTAAACGCGTGCTATACGAAGGCGACGCGCTGCCCCACTTTAACGAAGTGGACGAATGCGTCGGCGTTGATGCGCTGGTAACCAACCGCATTTGGAAGGCGATGGGGATGGATCCATCCACCACGCTGCACGATGTGCGTTGGGGCGACGAGTTTGATGGCGAGTTCGTGTGGGTTCTGGAAATTTCCGGTTCTGTTCCCGCCTCGCACCTCGGTGGCTACGAACATGCGAACTCCTACCGCCAGTCCTACTATTTCTTCCCACTGGGTGGGGGAACCTTACAGGGCACCTGTAAGCCCGGTGAGATTGTCTGGTCGCGCGTATTCATCATGAATGATGAATTGCATGTCGATATTGGCCGCGGTACCTGCGTGCCAATGCCGGAAGAAGAAGTACAGCGCCGGTTGGATGCCACCAACCCCGAGTGGCCGATTATGAACGCCATCTTGCACGGTGTCAGCCGTGACCAGCTGATGGCCCGCCACAAGTCCAACCACCTGAACGTGGTGTACGCCGACGATGCGGACATGGCAGATAAGGCCCTGGTTGCCAAGGCGGCCATGTTTGATGCGATGGGCTACAAGGTCCACCTGATTGGTGACGTGTCCGTCTAATTTCTCACATAGCACTACCGCCCCCACACTGTGGGGGCGGTAGGTATTTGCAGTGGTTTAGCGGTTATGATGCATCGGGGTGCGACGACCACGCGGTGATGGGTGCTGCGCCATCGATTCGGCATCGCGCATAAAGGCGTCAACAGCTGCCAGAGTATGGGGATTGTCAATGATCTTTTCGGCGATCTCCACGCTCATCGTAAAGTCGGTAACGCCACGAGCGCCAAGTACTCCAACAATATCGGGAGAACGCAATGACGCAAACGTATGGACTCCAGAGCCATGCAAAATGTCGACCATCGTCGAAATGGTCCGCACCGGGTCATGGCCAAGATCTTCGAGTCGCCCCGCATACGGGGCAATCCCCCAACATCCAAGTTCCTTCGCCGCCATTGCCTGCGTGGGATGGTAGGCGGCAGTCAAGAGCGTGGAAATATCGCGCCGATGTAATTCGGTGACCACCTCATAGCCCAGTCGCGAAGCGGGAACCTTCACGGTAACATTACGGCCCAACGCCGCAATTTCAAGTCCCGATTCCAACATTTCATCCACGGTATAGCCAATAGCTTGAAAGAAGATTTTCTCAAAGGGAAGTTTTGCAAACTCTTCATAAAGCCCCGGAATTGCATCTTGATCAAGTCCGGACCGCGCCAAGATCGTCGGGTTGGTGGTCACCCCTTTAAACAACCCGGTACGCGCGAGTTGTTTGGTTTTTTCGATATTGGCTGTATCGAGCATCAGCATGGTGGCAATCCTTTAAATCGATAGTTACCTCTCTGCCAGTCTAGCGCCGAAAAGCTCGGAAATCTGCGGTTGTTACCCACTTAGACCAAACGCGACCACGGCAGTAATACCAGACCGAGAATGATAAACAGCACCCCGAGAATCCAGTCCAAGGGCCGGGCGATCCGCTGGACGAATTGCAACACGTACTCCGATGACGCCAAGGTTGAGACCAAGGTGAACCAGGTAAAGGCAATCGTCACCATGATTGCTGCCAGCATGACCTGTTCTGCACGAGTAATTTCCGGTGGCAGCATGGAGGCAAATAGCGAAGAAAAGAAGACGACGGCTTTTGGGTTACCTACCGTGTTGGTCAAAAATCCCAGCCGAAATCCGCGCCATACCGCCGCGGTTGCCGGTGATTTTTGGCCGGGTAAACGCAGGTGTGCTGATAGTTCCCCACCGCCGTCACTGCGTGAACGCCACAGCGACATCACAATTTTCATACCGTAGCCAATCAGGAATAGCGCCCCAATCAGTCGGACGGTGAGCGATGCGGCCTCACTGGCGTTGATGAGCCCGACAATACCGATCATGGTGGCCGCGATCCACACGATCGTCCCAACTGCGATGCCACCGCCAGTTGCGATGCCCGCACGTCGACCGTTGGTCAGACTTTGGCGTAACACCGCTAAGAAATCAGGCCCCGGAGAGATCACCGCAATGGTGAAGGTCACGAGCAGTGCGCTCCACAGTCCAACGCTCATCTCTCCCCTTCCCAAATCCCAACTAGCTTATCGCCGTTCTAGTGCCATGCAAATGTGCGGCGAGAATTTGTCAGGTCTGCATTGCACCGGCCTCGCACGATCGATCCGATGGTGATATTCAGCCTCATTTCGGGCCGTGCGCGCCAGGGCGAATACCCCGTAGCAATGACCTTTCACCGGTTAATTCCGCCGCGGTAAGCGGCTGCAGCCGGTGCACATCGCCGCTGGTCTGGCCGAAGGGTGGCAAGATGGGTTAGTGACAGCAGCCAGGTCGCGATCCTTAGTACACCGTGATCGTAAGTATCGGCCGATCGACCCGACCCTTGGTTTTCACGATCAGATCCACACGAGTGGATCTGGTCGCCAGGCTGATCACCACCTCCCCTGGGCAGACCCTCAACTGGGGTTGATCAGTCATCTATTTTGGCACGCCAACCGCGCTAGACCGCGGCCAGGCAGGTCCAAAGCTGGGGCTCGTCCCGGGAGTCACCTTTGCATATCCGCGGATTTTTCCTCCCCGCGCGGCAAATCTATTGGCGAGATCGTTAATCACCTCGCTATGAACCTGTGCGGTGATTACAGCGCTCGCCCCCCTCGTCGTGAACGCATCTTTGCCGCCACGATTGCTCAGTGTTGATCCCTCGTGCGATATCGGTTGGCTCCAAATCTTAGGACAGGGCTGGGGCGAGGGCTATTGCCCAGTACGCCTCGCCGGTATGGGCGGTAAGCACAGCTGGCAGCGGTGCAACAATATGGCGCCGGATTGGGATGTCAGCAAAGGCTTGAGCAACCTGGTCAGCGAAGGGATCATCTGGTGCGCAGTGCACCATCAGGTCAATGACCTGGCCGGTGCGATTGGGGATTTTTGCCGAACCGACAACGTGACTTTTTGCGCGCGCAATCAACCTGGCGCGGGCGCGTTTTTTACCTCGCGCCGTTTCACGAAGTTGTAACCTACCGTTACGCACTTCGATCAGTGGAGTGATACCAAGGGCGGCAGCCATCGTGGCTTTTGATGCGTTGAGTCTGCCGCCCCGTACAAGCGTTTTTACATCTCCCACGACAATGCCGGTAAAGGATTTCGCGCTCATTTCACGCGCGAGCGCGCCAGCCCGTGCGGCATTTTCTGCCTCTGCTGCGACCAATGCAACCAACCCCAGTGCACCACCGGCGGTACGTGTATCGATGACGTCAACGGGAATTGGGCTCGATGCGGCGGCCGTGGTAAATGCGGCAACCGTCCCTGAGATATTACCCGAGAGCACCGGCGCAACGATGCTGCGCGCCCCCGCTGCTGCGGCATCTTCATAGGCCTGAACAATTGCGGAGACCGGGGGTTGAGAGGTCGTAGGATTGCCATCATCACTCACCGACAACGCCACTTGGGTGATGTGGTCATACTGGGCTGTCAGTGCACAGGTGGAGTCGGTGATGCAGGCGAAGGACATATCTTAAGCCTAGCGGTTCACCGTCAAAATATTGGCCGGCCAACCCCGTACGATGGGTTCATGAATGCTGATCCCTCGCTTGCTGAATTCAAAGCCGCCGCGGCGAAAGCTGCTGCTGAAGCCGCCGCCGCAAAAGCGGAGGCTGCCGCCGCGCAGGCAGCAGCTGCCCAGGCGGCCTACGAAGCCGCCGCGGATAAAACGTCCGCATCGTCCGCATCGTCGCCGCAGGCACAACCATCGCCATCCCTACCTACCAGCGAGGGTAGTGATGCACTTTCTTCAGGTGATACCCCCCAGAGCTCTCCCACCGGTGGTATGGTGCCCGATGGCCTATCCGCGGAGGAGGCCGCA
>JAUNVN010000113.1 GCA_030537655.1 Bowdeniella nasicola
GCAGCGTTTAAGATTAGCTGCAAGTTGTGGGTGCGCACATTCTCCGTACGCATGGATTGCATCGACACATCTTTATCCTAGGGGAGTTCGTCAGTGAGGGGCCGGCTACATCGCTCCAAACACGCTGACTTAACCGTGCACTGGTTGTTATTGACTATCACGAGCAGTTCGAACCGCTCAGCGCCGAGTCTTTTCGATAAAGAGAGGGCGTGATTAGCGCACCACGGAAAAGACCGAGCGATTGGTGGGCAATCTTACCGCGACGTTCAATCCGTGGACACAACCGGGGAAATTCCTTGACGGGAGTCAAGCGATCAGATTAGTGTAGGGGTTAAACAAATACCTGTCGATCATCGTAGAGCAATGTAGCTCACAGGGATGGGCGACGGGACATACCAACGCAAAGGAGCGAAGGATGCGGAAAGCGCAACCTAGTGATCACTTTTCATTCGGCCTGTGGACTGTCGGTTGGACTGCGGTTGACCCATTCGGTGATGCTACCCGCCCAGCACTGAAACCATGGGAGTATGCTGAAAAACTTGCCGAGCTAGGTGCTTGGGGCATCACCTTTCACGACAACGACGTTTTCGCTTTTGACGCGAGTACTGCCGAGCGTAACGAAATTGTTAGCAAACTTCGTCAGACCTGCGAACGCACGGGCTTGACCATTCCGATGGTGACCACCAATACCTTTACGCATCCGATCTTCAAAGATGGAGGCCTGACCAACAACGACCGTGAGATCCGCCGGTTTGGGCTGCGTAAAATTTTACGTAATGTCGATCTTGCAGCAGAAGTTGGCGCAAAGACCTTTGTCATGTGGGGCGGGCGTGAGGGCTGCGAGTATGACTCGTCCAAAGATCTCAACGCCGCGCTTGAACGCTACAAAGAAGGGCTCGATACCGTTGCCGGTTATATCAAAGAACAAGGATATGACCTACGAATTGCGTTAGAACCGAAACCAAATGAACCGCGCGGTGATATTTTCTTACCCACGATTGGCCATGCCCTAGGGTTGATTGCCCAGCTCGATAACGGTGACATCATCGGGTTGAATCCCGAAGTTGGCCACGAGCAGATGGCTGGATTGAATTTCACCCATGGTATTGCTCAAGCACTTAATGCCGGCAAACTCTTCCATATCGATCTCAACGGCCAATCCGGTATTAAATACGACCAAGATAAGGCTTTTGGTCATGGCGATCTGGCCAGTGCATTCTTTACCGTCGATCTGCTAGAAAACGGATTCCCGAACGGTGGACCGCGCTACGAAGGGCCCCGTCACTTTGATTTCAAACCCTCACGTACCGAAGGGATGGAAGGCGTGTGGGAGTCGGCGGCGGCCTGTATGGAAATGTACTTACTCTTGGCTGAAAAAGCTCGCGCATTCCGTGAAGATCCAAAGACGGCAGAATTGATGGAAGCCGCCTCAATTGGCGAACTTTCTGAACCGACGCTGGGTAGCGACGAAACATATGCAGATCTGCTCGCTGAACCTGAGATTGACATTGCATCGGCATCCGCGCGTGAATACCATTTCGTTGCGCTTTATCAGCATGCAATGCGTCATTTGATCGGTTAAAGATCACGATGCAGACATACGTTGCGGGGGTTGATTCCTCTACTCAATCCACCAAGGTCGTAGTGTGGGATCCGCAAACTGAAACGGTCGTACGCGCCGGATCTGCTCCCCATCCCGAGGGAACCGCTGTTGATCCCCGTGCCTGGGTAGAGGCCTTTTTGACGGCGGCAAAAAATGCTGGCGGACTTGAAGATGTTGGCGCTCTATCAGTTGGCGGTCAACAACACGGGATGATCGCCCTGACCGCTGAAGGCGATCCGGTGCGTGATGCGTTGCTCTGGAATGACACGCGTAGCGCCCAAGCGGCCGAAGATTTACGCGCAGAGCTTCCCGTTTCCACCTGGACTCATGCGTGTGGTTCCGCGCCGGTTGCGAGCCTTACTGTGGCCAAGGTGCGATGGTTTGCTGACCATGAACCAGAAAATCTCGCCCGTACGGCCGCGATCTGTTTGCCACATGACTATCTCACCTGGGTGCTATCGGGCAGCAAAGACGTCACAACAATAACGACTGATCGTTCCGATGCTTCAGGTACCGGCTATGTAGACCTGCATTCGGGTCGTTACCGGCGAGACCTATTTGCGATGGCATTGCGGCGCGATGAGCCGAGTATTCACCTGCCGCGCATCGTTGGGCCCAGGGAGGTTGCCGCGCGTGTTCACCGTGGCATCGACGAAATTGGGCTGCGTGCCGGCACACTGCTAGGACCGGGAGCTGGCGACAATGCTGCGGCCGCTCTTGGTTTGAAGGCAGGGGTGGGTGAAGCGGTCGTTTCCGTAGGTACCTCCGGGGTGGTGTCGGTGGTTGCCGACCAGCCGGTAGCTGATGATAAGGGTGCAATTAACGGATTTATGGATGCGAGTGGCAACTGGCTGCCGCTGGCATGTACGTTGAATGGCGCGAGAGTGATCTCGATGACAGCCGCACTGTTGGGTGTCGATTTTGCTCAGTTCGATGAGCTGGCGTTGTCGGTACCGGATGCTAATGGGCTCCAAATGCTGCCCTACTTTGCTGGCGAACGTACTCCCAACCTTCCCGATGCGAGCGCGTCGTTATCGGGGATGAATCTCGCTAACTGGGATCGCGCACATCTGGCTCATGCTGCCGTGCGCTCTTTGTGCGAGCTCTTAGCTGGTGCGGCCGATGCGGTTCGTGCCTGTGACGTACCGCTGAATTCGGTACGCCTTATCGGAGGTGGCGCACGCTCACGCGCGGTTGCCACGATGCTTCCGGAGATCCTTGGGGTTGAGGTCGAGGTACCCCAGCCCGCCGAATATGTCGCAATTGGCGCTGCACGTCAGGCGGCAACAATCCACAATTCATGATCCGTTGGTGCATAGGTAACAACGACACAAACCGGGCTAGGAGGCTCATGTCATGCAAATGATCAAACGAATATTGGCGGTGATCGTCGGACTGTTTCTTACAGTTTCCATCGCTAGTTGTTCAAGTGAACGAAGTGGCGGAGGCAGTGGTGAGGGCGAAGCAGTTGATGCACTCATCGGGATCTCCATGCCGACAAAGTCACTCGAGCGCTGGTCACGTGATGGGGTGGAGCTAGAAGAAACGCTCCAAGAGATGGGATACCGCACCTCGCTGCAGTTCGCTGACAACAAGGTCGAGCAGCAAATCTCGCAAATCCAGAACATGATTAACGAAGACCCGGCAGTGCTTGTTGTTGCATCAATTGATGGTTCCGCTCTCGCTCCGGTGCTGGATCAAGCTGCATCCAAAGATATTGAGGTGATCGCGTATGATCGCTTGATCCGTGATACAGAAGCGGTTGACTATTACGCAACGTTCGACAACTACACCGTCGGCAAGCTCCAGGGTGAATTTATTGCCCAGGAACTCGATTTGGAAAATGAAGCTGGACCCTACAATTTCGAACCATTTTCCGGCTCACCCGATGACAACAACGCGCGCTACTTCTTCGAAGGCGCTTGGGATGCTCTCAAGCCTTATATCGATGAGGGCAAACTCGTTGTGCCATCCGGTAAACTCCCCGAGTCTGTTGATAAGTGGCAGTCCATTGGTATCCAGGCGTGGATGGCACCGGCTGCTCAAAGTGAGATGGAAAACCGCCTCAATTCCTTCTATCGCGATAAGAAAGTCGAAGCGGTTTTGGCCCCCAATGATGCGCTCGCACTCGGCATCACCCAGGCGCTGGAAGCCAATGGCTATAGCGGTGAACAGTGGCCAGTGATTACCGGACAGGACGCCGACCAGGCGAATGTACGCAATATTCTCGCTGGAAAACAGGCAATGACCGTGTGGAAAGACACCCGCGAACTCGGTGATCAAGTCGCCAAGATGGTCGACCAGATCGTCAGGGGTGAAGAAGTGGATGTTAACGATACGGAAACTTACGACAACGGTAAGAAGGTCGTGCCATCCTACCTGCTCGAACCCGTGGTGATCACCAAGGATAACGTGCAGGAGAAACTCGTTGATTCAGGCTACTACAAAGCCAGCGATCTAGGCCTGTAGGGGTGAACCGTGAACGCGACTGAACCGATCTTGCGGATGCGTAACATCGTGAAGGAGTTTTCCGGTGTGCGCGCACTTGACGATGTCAATCTGACCGTTAACGCAGGTGAGATTCACGCGATTTGTGGGGAAAACGGTGCCGGAAAGTCAACGTTAATGAACGTACTTTCCGGCGTCTATCCCCACGGGAGCTACCGGGGCACAATCGAATACCAAGGAAAAGAATGCCGGTTCAAGTCGATTCGCGACTCGGAAAAACAGGGCATTGTCATCATCCATCAGGAACTTGCACTCTCTCCGTTCCTGTCGGTGGCAGAAAATATTTTCCTCGGATCCGAAATCGCCCGGGGCGGCGTGATTGATTGGCATGAAACGAATAGCCGAGCGGCAACACTGCTTGAACAAGTGGGTCTCGACGTTGCTCCGGGCACCGTTGTGTCCGACCTGGGGGTAGGCCGCCAACAACTGGTGGAAATTGCCAAGGCGCTATCGAAAGATGTGCAGCTATTGATCCTCGATGAGCCCACCGCTGCACTCAACGATGAAGACAGCGCCCACTTATTGAACTTGATGCGAACTTTACGTGAACGTGGTGTCACGATGATCGTTATCTCGCACAAGCTTAACGAAATTGAAGCAATCGCTGATAACGTCACGATCATTCGCGACGGAAAGACGGTTGATACCCGCCCGATGCACGGGGAAAACCGGGTTCGCGAAGATGACATTATTCGGATGATGGTTGGTCGTGAGCTCACAAACCGATATCCGATCCGGGAGCCCAATATCGGTGACCCGGTACTGGAGATTCGCGACTGGACTGCTCACCACCCGCTCGATCCCACCCGTGCGGTCGTAAACGGAGCCAATCTGACCGTGCATGCCGGTGAAATCGTCGGACTTGCAGGATTGATGGGAGCGGGGCGCACCGAGTTGGCGATGAGTGTTTTCGGGCATTCGTGGGGAACAGGTATTCGTGGGGAAGTGTGGATGCACGGTACTAAAGTTGCCACGCACAATGTTCCCGCCGCGATCAATGCCGGTCTTGCATACGTACCGGAAGATCGCAAATCACTCGGTCTGAACCTGATCGCGGATATCCGGCGTAACGTCACAGCTGCTGCCTTGCATAAGGTTGCAAACAAGGGAGTTGTCGATCCGCACGCCGAAGTTGATGTAGTGAGTAAATACCGCAATGATCTGCGAATTAAAACATCGGGGATTGATGCACTTGCTTCATCACTATCTGGAGGAA
>JAUNVN010000114.1 GCA_030537655.1 Bowdeniella nasicola
CGTATTCCGACCACCAGGGCCGAGAGGATGATCGCCACCAGGGCGATGGTGAACCATGTGGTGCGTTTTTGTACGATCGGATAGGAGCGCTCACCGGTATAGAGCTGATTTCCAAATTCTGCAAAACTCATTTCGCTCCCTCCCCTTGTTCGGCCTCTGCTTGGCGCTGGGCAGCACGACGTTCCGCAATAGTCATGTGGGCGCTACCTGCAGGAATGTCAACTCGTCCGCGGCCGCGATAACGCGGAGTTGCTCCGAGTTCTTCTGGCGCAAGACCGGAGAATTTGTGGCCATCGCCGAAGAATTTGGTGCGGACAAGTAAGACCAGCATCGGGTGGGTAAACCAGAAGACGACGATCAGGTCCATGATTGTGGTCAACCCGAGTGTGAACGCGAATCCACGGACCCCGCCCACAGCCAAGAAGTACAGGACACCGGCAGCCAGCAAGTTCACCGCATCGGAAGCTAAAATGGTGCGCCTGGCCCGACTCCAGCCGGTATCAACCGCCGTGCGGAGGCCGGATCCTTCACGCACTTCGTCACGGACACGTTCAAAATAGACAATAAACGAGTCAGCAGTGACACCAATCGCGACGATCAGGCCCGCAACGCCGGGAAGGGAAAGACGATACCCCTGGGTCCAAGCGAGGACCGCAATTGATCCGTAAGTCAAGAGTGCCGCCATCACCAAGGATGCCATCGTAATGATCGACAGTCCCTTGTAGACGAAGAGCATGTAGATCATGACGAGCACGAGACCGATCACGCCAGCAAGGATGCCGCGTTCAAGCTGTTCGGTTCCCAAGGTTGCCGAAATTTGTTCTTCACTTTGGACTTCGAAGTTCAAAGGTAAGGAGCCAAAGGATAACTGTTTGGCTAGTGCCCGCGCGCTTTCAGCATCAAAATTTCCGGTAATGGCAGTTTTTCCATCTTGGATTGCCGCTTGTACGCGCGGGGCGGAGATGACCAGTCCATCGAGCACCATCGCAAACTGGTTGCGTGGCGCCGGCGCACTCAAGGCGCGCGAGGTCAAATCCGCGAAGCGTTGCACGACGTCGGATTTAAATTCTAGGGAGACTTCCCAGTCTCCGGTCATTACTTGACCTTCCATCCGGGGTACGGGTTGTGCTGAGGCAATATCGGTACCTTCCAACGCAACCGGACCCAGGATAAATTTTGCGCTGCCATCATCTTGGCAGGTCACAAGCGGCACGTCTTTATCGGTGACAAGACCCCCGGTGAGGTTATCTTGTTGCGTGCAATCCATTGTCAAAAAATCGTAGAGAGTCTGTTCGGTAATCCACGCCGGGTCACTCTCATCATTGGGCGTAGTGGCCGGTTCGGACGCGAGTTTGCCATCACCGTCTTGATCTGCGTAGCGAAATGCGAGATCCTCAGCCGATTCGGTTTGATCCTCGCCAGAATCTTTGTCTTCCTCTCCTGTTTGTTCCGCAATAGCTGCTTGCAGCTGTTCGGATGTCATCGGGTCAGGATTGCCAATCTCAATCACCGGACGAAACCGCATGAGCGCACTTTGACGCACGAGATTGAGCGTGGCGTCACTGGGCTGTCCCGGCAGTGAAACCACGATATTTTCTTGGCCCTGGCGCGTAATTTCTGCTTCGGCTACGCCGGAGGCATCAACGCGCTGGCGGATAATGCCGATCGCCTCATTAATATCTTCTGGTGTTACCTGCGACCCATCAACACTTTTTGGCGTCAAGATCAACTGGGTGCCGCCCTCGAGGTCGAGGGCAAGTTTTGGCGCCCAGGAAGCATCAGATATTTTCGTTCCCACGCCCAGGGAGGTGAAGAGAATCACGACCAGCAGGCCGAGGGCGATCAGGGCACGGGCAGCGGCGCGACGGCTATTTCGCTGCGGTGCGTTCGTGCGGACGGGTCGAGTACTCACGAGGCCAGATACCTACTTGTCGTCTCGGTTAGTCTCATCGGGGTCAATGAGATCATTATCGGTGTCATCGCGCTGTTCTAGTTCATCCTCTAGACGTTCACCAAATTCAGGTTCGTCATCGGAAAATTCGTCACTGTCGTCTGGCAGAGCGAAGGGTGGTTCTTCCGCACCGAAAATCGCATTGCGGTGCCAAACACTCTCATCACCTGCCGGGCTTTCTAATGTCACGGTTTCGCCATCAATATCAACAATCGTGCCGTAATAACCAGCGTGGGTACGCACACTGGTGCCGACTTCTAATGCTGCATCGCGGCGTTGTTTTGCTTTTTGGGCTTGCTTATTGCCAAAGTAGCGAAATACCAACATCATGACGAGCATGACGATTAACAACATAAACAGCGGATCCATGAACCATTCTCCTGGTCTTTTCCTATAACCCTTCCCGATTCTAGGGCAGCAGCGCCCGCCTGCCAAAGAAAGTGGCTAACGAGGTGCGTGCATTACCTGCCATGGCTTATATTCCCGGCAGCGTGCCATCGGCTGGTGGGGTGAGGCCAAGATGGGTGTAGGCAGCAGCCGTGGCAACGCGCCCGCGCGGGGAGCGGACAATAAATCCTTCCCGCACTAGAAATGGTTCCGCAACGGTTTCAACCGTTTCGGCTTCCTCTCCAACGGCAACGGCAAGTGTGGTCAGGCCCACTGGTCCGCCGCCAAATCGAGTGCACAGTGCCTGCATTACCGCGCGGTCAAGACGGTCAAGGCCGCGGTCATCCACCTCGAATAGTTCCAATGCTGCACGGGTAGCATCCACATCTAATGCGCCGCTGCCGTGCACTTGTGCCCAGTCTTGTACTCGGCGTAATAACCGATTGGCGATGCGCGGGGTACCACGCGAACGTGCAGCGAGTAAATCAGCAGCGTGTGGGTCAAGACTTGCACCCAGTAGCATTGCCGAGCGTGTGAGGACCCGCGTGAGCTCTTCTGGCTCATAAAACTCTAGGTGACCGGTTAAACCGAACCGGTCACGCAGCGGTGCGGGTAGTAAGCCAGCGCGGGTGGTAGCTCCCACAACCGTAAAACGTGGCAGGGTTAGCGGAATTGATGTCGCTCCAGGACCTTTCCCCACCACCACATCGACGCGATAGTCTTCCATCGCCAGATAGAGCATTTCTTCGGCTGCACGTGCCAGGCGGTGGATTTCGTCAATAAAGAGCACATCGTGTTCATTTAGTGACGACAAGATCGCTGCGAGGTCACCGGCATGCTGTACCGCTGGCCCCGACGTTGGCCGCAATACACCGCCGGTTTCTGCGGCAATAATCATTGCCAGTGTCGTTTTTCCCAGACCGGGAGGTCCGGAGAGCAACACGTGGTCAGGTGGGGTATCACGCTGTTTAGCCGCCGTTAAAATCAACTCCAGTTGCGCCCGAAGTTTTGGTTGGCCGACAAATTCGGCGAGAGATTTCGGCCGTAGGGCAGCTTCAGCTGCACGTTCTAGTTCGCTGGCCTGCCCATCAACAAAACGTTCACTCACCGGTAATACCTACTTCTTTCCGAGATGCCGAAGTGCTGCCCGTAAAATCTCCGGGGTCGTCGCTTCGGTATCCGTAACCGCCTCGATTGCCGCATAGGCCTGTTTTTCATTCCATCCGAGTCCAATAAGTGCGGCAAGGACATTTTCATCAATTGCCTGGACAGGTGTTGTGACAGAAAGCGTGGGGGGCGGGCCGATTTTATCCTTGAGTTCCAGAGCGATTCGCGATGCCGACTTCTTGCCAATTCCAGGTACGCGTTGGAGTGCTTTCAAATCCTCATTAGCCACCGCCAGGCGCAGCTCATCAGGGCTATGGACCGCCAGGACCGACAGCGCGGTGCGCGCTCCGATTCCACTGACGGTTTGTAACAGCTGGAAACACCGGCGTTCATCTGTGGTAGCAAAACCATAGAGCAGCATCGCATCTTGGCGGACGACAAATTCCGTAACCACGCTCGCGCGGGCGCCTTCCCGCAGCGTCGAAAGCAGCTGCGGGGTGGCATCGATACGATAGCCCACTCCCCCAGCTTCTAAGACGCAATAGTCCAACCCAACATGGGTGACCTCGCCGCAAAGGTGGTCAATCATAGTGTCCTTTCCTACCGGGCAGGTTTCTTACCCAACCGGCCGCGTCCGGCACGGTAACCGGTCTGGCGCGCTGCACGTTGCGCCGCTGCCCATCGTTGCTGTGCTGGAGTTTGCCCAGCAGTATCGGTCGCCACTGCGCTACCTTGGCGCCACAGGTGACAGATTGCCAGGGCCAGCGCGTCAGCAGCATCTGCTGGTTTTGGTAGTTGCGTCAGCCCGAGTATTTTCGTCACCATGGTTTGGATCTGTTCCTTTGGCGCATCGCCATAGCCGGTAACCGCGGCTTTCACCTCTGAAGGAGTGTGTTGCGATACGGGAATCCCATGGGATGCGGCCGCCACCATCGCAAGGCCCGCCACTTGGGCGGTCCCCATCACAGTTGACACATTGTGTTGGGCAAAAACACGCTCAACAACGACCACGTCGGGCTGATATGTTTCGACCCACTCAGTCAGCTGTGAAAATAGTGCCGCGAGTCGGAATTCAAGATCTTGGCGCGGATGACTACGTAAGACACCGGTAGCAACGTGGGTGGGAGTGGGGGTACCAATCGATCCGCGTGTGGCACCGGTACGTTCAATCACGCCAACACCGCAGCGAGTTAACCCAGGGTCAACTCCCATCACCCGCACGGTTATCTCCTTTGTTGACGTCGGTTGTTACCAGCAGCTGGATCGGGGTTAGTCTTCATCAAGCTGCGCGGCAACCTCGGGGGTGAGCGTGAAATTCGCGAAAACGTTTTGGACGTCATCGCAGTCTTCTAATGCATCAATGACGCGCATGGTTTTTCGTGCATCTTCGATGCTGAGCTCAATTTCGGTTGCTGGTAAGAACTGGGTTTCTGCCGCATCGTATTCAAAGCCAGCTGCCTGTAGGGCGCTACGTACCTGCACGTAGTCGGTTGGTTCAGAAATGACGTTGAACACATCACCGTCATCAACGACATCTTCCGCACCAGCGTCAAGAACCGCGCCGAGCACGTCATCTTCGCTCAGCCCATCGGCTTTCGGAACGGTGACCACACCTTTTCGAGTAAACATGTAGGAGACCGAACCAGGATCAGCCAGTGACCCGCCATTGCGGGTCAATGCGACGCGCACATCTGAGGCGGCACGGTTGCGATTATCGGTGAGACATTCGATGTAGAAAGCCACCCCTGCCGGTCCGTAACCTTCGTACCAGATGGTTTCCCAGTCGGCGCCACCAACTTCTTCACCACTACCGCGTTTGACCGCTCGGGTGATGTTATCGGCGGGAACCGAATTGCGTTTC
>JAUNVN010000115.1:0-4132 GCA_030537655.1 Bowdeniella nasicola
CACCGGTTGATATCACGGTGAAGCCGAACACGTTTAACGGCCAATGGATCAACTTCAACCAAGATTTGCCCTACACCATCCACCGGCGTGTCACCAATGATGCGATCACTGCCCAACGCGGCCAGTTGCTGATGTTACACGCAGCTGGCCTTGGCCATCAGGGCAAAGCCATTGCGCTCGCAGCTCCTTCGGGTACCGGCAAAACTACAGCGGCACGTGTTTTAGGCCAGCATTTTGCCTATCTCACTGATGAAACCTTCGCGCTCACCCCGACTGGCACCGTAGTGGCGCATCCAAAACCACTGTCGATCTGTAGCGATCGTGGCGAGCGGATCAAAGATGGCCTGTCCCCACGCGAGGCACATTTGCGACTACCGACCGGAAATTACCAGATGCATGCGGCCGTGATCCTCCAACGAACGGAGACACACCAGGGGCCTGCCCGCCTCGAAAAACTGGACCCGATTGAGGCGATCTCTCAACTGATCGCGCAAACCTCCTCACTCCTGGCACTGCCAACGCCATTGGCGACCTTGGTTGAACTGACCTGCCGCACCGATGGCCCCTACGTGCTGCACTATCGCGATATTGGCGATGCGATCGGGGTGCTGCACGAACTCTTTGCCAAAGACACCACACCGCCGACCATCGCCTATGAAAGTTTTGGGCCCGGCCAGCTGGAATGGCACGTGGATCTTCAGCGAGAGCCGTCGGTGCTGCGCGATAAGGATCACCCACGGGTCGTACAACATCCGTGGATTGACGCGGCGCGTATTGGCAACGCAACGATTGTATTCGCCGGGACGCAAGCAACGATTTTACAGCCGCTCGGCGCGTCCTTATGGCATGAAGCAAAGACGCCAACAACGCTCGCAGCGCTCACCGCACGCGCAATTGCCGATTGGGGTGACCATCCTGAAGCACCAGCGCGGGTCGAAGATGCTGTGGATCAGCTCATTGACACCGGGGTTCTTACTGCCGTGGATGAGTAGCTCAGGTCAATTGGCGTGCCAACGCGAGTGCGCCGCGTCTTAGTCGACCGGCCGGTCATATAGGTTCGGGATCGCGGCGGGATGATCGTCGATATATTCCGCTGCCTCTCCGCGCGCCCAGGCGGCAAACAGGCCATTACAGACATCGTGGTCGAGATTGACGATCGACTGTCCGTCACTTGACCACCCGGTGCCGGTATACGGTGCCGTAATAAAGCGCACATCACCGGGACGGATGTCACGCGATTCGAGCGCAAGATCCTGCATCGTTTGCATTGTCAGGCCCGCATCGACCGTCGTATGACGGGTGATGGCATCCAAGACGTTGTAGAGCTTATTCGGTGAGGTGAGGACATCGCGAGTGAAGACCTCACTGGCCATGGCGCGCATCCACTCTTGTTGCCGCCGTACCCGGTCAAAATCACCTCGCGGCAACGTCGTGCGGGTACGCGCAAACTTCAAGGCCTGCTGCCCATCCATCCGCTGCTCGCCAGCCTTCGAATTGATAGTCACTCCACCGAGTGCGTCGGTAATCGCTGAAAACGACGTAAAATTCACTAATACTGCGTGATCAATGCGCACTCCGGTAAGGCCTTCAACCGTTTGGATGGCAAGGGGAACTCCCCCATACGACAGACCGGCATTGATTTTGGCATGGCCATGCCCGGGAATCGGTACCCACGAGTCACGCGGGATCGACATTACTGTGGCTTTTTGTCGATCCCCCGATAGTTGCACCAGCATGGTCACATCTGATCGTTGCCCACGCATATTCGGGTCCGGGTTGGTCGAACCTTCGGTATCGGCGCCCAAAATCAGGAAATTGACAGCCGGATCACTATCATCGGTTGGGCTCATCGTGGGTCGCTCACTGGTGTTGACTTCAGCAAACCAGTCAGCACTTTGCACTTGGCGATCAAATTTGTAGCGCAGGAACATCAGGCCGCCGGCAACCAGCCCGACAAGAATGAGTGCGATGACCAATAGCACGATGAGCGCACGTTTCGTGTTTGACATCCGCCGTTCATCGGCGTGTGCAGCCTGGCCCATCCATTCTCCTTTTATCGACAGATGATTGCCTGCTTTGTAATGTAGTCTACCCGTCGGACAAGCGCACATGAGTGGCTTATCCGACGGGTAGTACGAATGCGGTGAATTATCTTAGCGAGCGGCTGAACCGTCCTGGTAGTCCTCGTCCACATTCTGCCAGGAGAACAGTTCACGCAGTTTCTGGCCAGTCTTCTCTACCGGGTGGTTTTGTCCCTCTTCACGCAGGCGATTGAATTCCGGCGCACCAGCATCCTGGTCGTCAATAAAGCGCTTAGCGAATGAGCCATCTTGGATATCTGCCAGGACTTCCTTCATCCGCTCTTTCACATCCGGGGTAATAACTCGCGGTCCGGAAACGTAGTCACCGTATTCCGCAGTATCCGAACATGACCAGCGCTGTTTCGTAATCCCGCCTTCGTTAATGAGATCAACGATCAGCTTCAGTTCGTGCAGCACCTCAAAGTAGGCGATTTCTGGCTGATACCCAGCCTCGGTGAGGGTTTCAAAGCCATACTGAATCAGCTTGGAGACCCCGCCGCACAGGACAGTTTGCTCTCCAAAGAGGTCCGTTTCGGTTTCCTCGGTGAATGTAGTCTTAATCCCGCCTGCACGCAGTGCGCCCATGGCTTTTGCATAGGACTTTGCCAGCTCCCATGCCTGACCGGATGCATCCTGTTCGACCGCAATAATGGCCGGTACACCTCGCCCATCTTCGAACTGACGGCGAACCGTGTGGCCGGGCCCCTTGGGAGCAACCATGCAAATATCGTGGCCTTCGCCCGGCTTGATGTAGCCGTAGCGGATATTGAAGCCATGGGCGAAGAATAACGCGGCATCATCGCGCAGGTTCGGGGCGATAGATTTGGCGTACACATCTCGTTGCGCTTGGTCGGGAGTCAAGATCATCACGACGTCCGCATCTTTAACGGCCTCGTCAATTGTCTTTACACACAGACCGCGTTCTTCTGCCTTGGCACGCGAAGCAGATCCTTCGCGCAACCCAACCACGACGGAAACCCCACTGTCGCGCAGGTTGAGCGCGTGCGCATGTCCCTGGGAGCCATAGCCGATGATGGCGACCTTTTTCCCTTGGATTACTGCCAGGTCGGCATCATCGTCATAAATCATTTCTGCCATGTCTGCTTCCTTTCTGGGGCGCTTAGCTGCCGCGCCGTTTGTGTTCGTATGTCCGATCTGCCAATGAAGTGGTCCCACGTGCAACGCCAACCGAGCCGGACTGGACGATTTCTTTAATCCCATAGGGCTGCAGGGCGAGCAGCAGGGCATCAAGTTTCGCTTCCGCTCCAGTCGCTTCCACAATGACCGCGTTGGGGCTCACATCCACCACGTGGGCACGGAAGAGTTCAACCACCTGCAAAACCGCAGTTCGCGAGGCATCGGTTGCGCGTACCTTTACTAGCATAAGTTCGCGCTGCACCGAGGAGTCAGGATCAAGCTCGACAATCTTGATAACGTTGATCAGTTTGTTGAGCTGCTTGGTTACCTGTTCAAGCGGTAACCGTTCAGCATCAACCACAACTGTAATCCGTGAAATTTCTGGATTTTCGGTCGGTCCGACCGCCAGGGAGTGAATGTTGAATGCGCGGCGAGCAAACAGTGCCGCCACCCGGGTGAGGACACCGGGTTTGTTTTCTACAAGCACTGATAACGTGTGGCGATGTTGAGCTGCCATCTCACTCCTCCTCCCACTGCGGGGTGATGCCGCGAGCGTACTGGATTTCGTCGTTCGATACGCCCGCGGGAACCATTGGCCACACCATGGCGTCTCGAGAGACGCGGAAATCAATGACGACGGGCCGATCGTTAATTTCTTGTGCCGTGCGGATCGTCTCGGCGATTTTGTCTGTCTCGCTGCAGCGCAGCCCGACACAACCGTAGGCTTCTGCCAACTTTACAAAATCGGGAATACTGCGCGATTCATGTCCGGTCTCCAAATCGGTGTGTGAATAGCGACCGTCGTAAAACAGCGTCTGCCACTGGCGCACCATTCCAAGAGAAGAGTTGTTAATCAAGGCCACCTTAATCGGGATATCGTTCAGGGCACAGGTGGCGAGCTCCTGGTTGGTCAT
>JAUNVN010000115.1:4142-5295 GCA_030537655.1 Bowdeniella nasicola
GGGCAGCCAGCTTTCGCTCCCATTGCGGCGGGAATCGCATATCCCATCGTTCCCAGTCCCCCAGAGTTCAACCAGGTCCCCGGGTTTTGGTAACCAATGAACTGTGCGGCCCACATTTGGTGCTGGCCAACCCCTGAAACGTAGATCGCCTCCGGACCGGCGATGTCACCAAGCTGCTTGATGACTTCTTGGGGAGCCATCAGTCCATCTTCGGTGGGGGTGTAGCCAAGTGGGTAACGTTCACGCAAAGCATTGAGCTGGCGCCACCATGCAGCAAGGTCTGGTCGGCCTTCCGCATCATGGAGTTGACGCAGATAGGGAATGAGCGCGCGTACCACTTCGCCAATATCCCCGACAATTGGGATATCCGCATTGCGGTTCTTCGAAATTTCTGCCGGGTCAATATCGGCGTGAACAATTTTTGCCCCCGGCGCGAAGGAGGCAAGATCGCCAGTAACGCGGTCATCAAAGCGCGCCCCTAACGCAACTATGAGATCGGCGCGCTGTAGGGCAGCAACCGCCGCAACCGACCCGTGCATTCCGGGCATGCCCAAATGGTTGGGATGGGCATCAGGAACCCCGCCGCGTCCCATCAACGTCGTCACTACCGCCGCATCGGTAAGGTCTGCAAGTTCAGTGACTTCTCTGGCTGCTCCAGAGCGGATGGTGCCGCCGCCAACCATCAATACGGGGCGACGAGCTTGTTGCAGAGCGCGCGCAGCCGCTTTCACCTGCCGGCCATTGGGCCGCACGAAGGGTTTATATCCGGGTAGCACCCGTTTCGGCGGCCACGAAAATTCAAGCTCACCGACCTGCGCGTCCTTGGTGATATCGACAAGAACTGGTCCCGGTCGTCCCGTGCGGGCAATATAATGAGCCTCTGCGATCCGTGCCGGAACATCGGCCGCGTTGGTCACCAAGAAGGAATGTTTTGTCAACGGCATTGTCGCACCGACGATATCGGCCTCTTGGAAGGCATCTGTGCCAATCATTTGCGAGCCGACCTGACCGGTAATAGCGACCATAGGGGTGGAATCCATCGTCGCATTGGCAAGGGCGGTGATCAGGTTGGTGGCACCAGGCCCCGAGGTGGCAATACACACCCCGACCTCACCGGTTGCAGCGGCGTATCCTTCTGCCGCATGTCCTGCCC
>JAUNVN010000116.1 GCA_030537655.1 Bowdeniella nasicola
GCCCTTTTGAAACTTTGCCTTCAACAAGTCCCACTCGGCTGCCTACGGATTGGTGTCGTATTGGACCGCCTACTTAAAGGCAAACTATCCGACCGAATATATGGCTGCGGTCCTCACCAGCCACCAGGATAATAAAGACAAGCTCGCGGTGTATTTAGCCGAATGTCGAAGGATGAATATTACCGTGCTACCACCCGATGTCAACGACTCGGCTGGTACCTTTACCCCCGTTGGTAATGAAATCCGCTTTGGGATGGCGGCGGTGCGAAATGTGGGAGGACCGGTCGTTGATGGGATTGTTAGTGCCCGCACCGAATCGGGAGCCTTTACCTCATTTGAAGATTTTCTCGATAAAGTCCCGGTAACCGTGTGTAATAAGCGCACGATCGAATCGCTGATCAAAGCTGGCGCCTTTGATTCAATCGCCCCCTCGCGACGGGCCCTGGTGGTGTGTCATGAGGATTTCATCGATGAGATCATTGCCATCAAGCGCAAGGAAGCCGCCGGTCAATTCGACCTATTTTCTGCGACCACCGATGACACGGCCACGTCGTTCACCTCGGTGGTACCAGAAATTCCCGACTGGGAGAAAAAAGAAAAACTCGCCTTCGAACGCGAGATGCTCGGTCTTTATGTCTCTGACCATCCGCTTTCAGGGCTCGAACACGTTTTGGCAACCCACGCGGATACCTCGGTTGCCACACTGCTCGATAACCCGGCTGATGCCGATGGACGCATGGTCACCGTATGCGGCTTGATCGCCGGGGTGAACCGGCGAGTGACCCGCCAGGGCAAACCGTGGGCGACGGTGCAGCTTGAAGACCTCACCGGAGGGATTGCCGTGAACTTCTTCCCCAACTCCTATCTCACTGTTGCCACCGAACTTAATGAAGATTCGATCGTCACAATCCGAGGGCGTTTCCGCTGTGAAGATGGTGACAGCGCAACAATTGTGGGCATGGAACTTGGATTTCCCGATGTGGACTCCGATGCGGGGGCACCCCTTGATCTCACCTTGCCAATTCACCGGGCGACACCGCTGACGATCGAGGCGCTCACGCGGGTCTTTGAGGGCCACCCGGGCGGATCACTGGTGCGCATTCACCTGACCTCACAGGGACGGAGGACAGTGGTCCAGCTTGCCGATCAGTTCCGTGTCGCCCCATCTCCGGCACTGTTTGGAGACTTAAAGGCCCTGCTGGGACCGAATTGTATTCGTACGCGCCATGCCGCTAATCCATCTGCTCACTAAGGATCTGTAGGATCCGCTCCGCGCGGGTTTCGGGATTGACGATTACCAGGCGGAAGACCGTCGCGCCGCGATGGCTGGTTGGGACCAGGAGGATCACTCCACGTTTGGCCATCCGCTGCGACCAGCGGTGGTAGTCATCTTCCTGCCATCCGATCCGTTCAAACAGCAGCACTGATAGTTCTGGCTCGGCAACTAGCCGCAAATGTGGCAGCTGGCGAATGCCGGTGGCTGTTTCGCGTGCGGTAGCCAAACACCGATCGATTGCCGCTCCATAGGCGGTGGTGCCGTGAGTTGCCAGGGAGTACCACAGCGGTAAACCACGCACTCGCCGAGACATGTGGATCGCCAGATCCGCGGGATTGTACTGTGCCCGATCAATCGCATCGAGATAGGAGGCGTGTTGGGTGTGCGCCTGAGCTGCGATATCCACATCACGGTAGAGCAAAGCACAACAGTCGTAGGGCGCAAACAGCCACTTGTGTGGGTCGACGATAAAGGAATCGGCATGTTCAATACCCGTAAACAGCACGCGAGCGTGGGCACTTGCAAGTGCCGCACCCCCGTAGGCCCCATCGACGTGTAACCACAGGTCGTGGCGGCGGCAGACTGCCGCAATATCATCGAGATCATCGATAATGCCAGCATTGGTGGTGCCGGCCGATGCCACAACCGCCACGAGCCCGGGGGTCCTTGCACACACCTTGGCCAGTTCACCTCCGGTCAGGTGGCCGCGTTCATCAGCGGGCACCTGCACCACCGAGATTCCCATGACCCGGGCAGCTTGGGCCACTGATGAGTGCGCCTGGGACGTGCAGGCAATCTTGAAACCGTCATCGGGTGGTACCTGGCCGCGGGCAACCGCTCGTTCGCGGGCAGCAACCAGCGCGGATAGGTTCCCAATCGTCCCGCCAGCAACGAAACAACCGCCGGCACTCGCGGGCCACCCCAGCAGGGAGATCAGCCAGTTAAGCGCCTGATTTTCTAAGAAGATCGCGCCCGAACCGGCATCCCAC
This sequence comes from Bowdeniella nasicola, assembly GCA_030537655.1. GTDB lineage: Bacteria > Actinomycetota > Actinomycetes > Actinomycetales > Actinomycetaceae > Bowdeniella > Bowdeniella nasicola_B. The sequence continues at coordinate 2,266 of JAUNVN010000116.1, forward strand.
ATCCCACCAAAAAAATTGGCGCTCGCCACCGCAGTATCGAATGCGACTGCGGCGCGGGTGGGGGCGGCAGGAATAAACGCGAGGTTATACGGGTCGTCTTGGGCACGCGTTGCCGGAGCGGCCATCTCATCGAATATCTGCAACGCCCTGGCATACCCAATGCCATCTTCGGTGATGGTCTCACCAATCGCTGCGGCCAAATCAGCGGCACTTCGCGCCGTTGTTTTCGGGTCGGTGGCACTGACGGTGCGGCGGTTCGCCCACGACATGGCCGCATGTACAGCGGCGGTTTCATCACCCCAAATTGGAGAAGGTTTGCGAAAGCGGACCGTAATGTCATGCGGGTTTTTCACGTCCCCATTATGCCGAGTGCGACCACAAAATATCGGACATAACGTCGGTGATATTTCGCCCGCGCTCTGGACTAACAGGCGCGAAAGCAGTTGGCTGTTTTAAGGTACAACCATGCTCAGGGTGATTGATTTACGCACAACAGATTCCACGGATCTTACCTCCAGGCTCCCGCGCGCCCAGGTTGATGTCGGAGCGGCACTGGATCAGGTCAGTCCGCTGATTGCCGATGTTCAACGTCGCGGCGCTGCAGCGCTAGTCGAACAGGTCCGCCGCTTCGATGGGATCGACAATGTGCAATTGCGGGTTCCACCGGCCGAGTTGGAAAGGGCCGCAGCTAACCTCCCAGCCGCGGTCCGCCGCGCGTTGATGATGGCAATTGACCATGCCCGTATTGGCCACCGTGCGCAGCTTCCTACCGAACGCAGCGTTGAGGTGGTCCCCGGAGGGCGGATCACCCAGCGGTGGATTCCGGTGCGGCGCGTTGGGCTGTATGCCCCAGGAGGTCTGGCGGTCTACCCGTCATCGGTGGTGATGAACGCAGTTGCCGCCCAGGTTGCTGGCGTTGGCAATATCGCGTTGGCCAGTCCCGCTCAGGCTGACTTTGGGGGACTACCCCATCCGACAGTGCTGGGGGCATGCCACCTGTTGGGGATTGAAGAAGTCTATGCAGTAGGTGGGGCCGGCGCGATTGCGATGTTTGCCTATGGAGCAAAAAATTCCGATGGCAGTGAGCTGTGCGCTCCGGTCGATGTGGTGACTGGGCCCGGCAATGTTTATGTTGCCGCCGCCAAACGCGCTGTCGCGTCGGTATGTGGGATTGATGCGGAAGCTGGCACCACAGAAATCGCGGTGATTGCTGATCAACATGCCAATCCCGACTATGTTGCCGCCGATCTGCTATCCCAAGCCGAACACGACCCGGCAGCGGCGAGCGTCCTGATTACCGATAGTGATGATTTTGCCGCTGCGGTTGATCGGGCGTTGAGCGCCCAGGTGGCGCGCACCACCCACCGTGAACGGGTCACCACCGCCCTTACCGGTCCGCAATCAGGAACCGTACTCGTTGGCGATATGCACCAGGCAATTGCCGTGGCCAATGCCTATGCTGCGGAACATTTAGAGATTCACACCGAAGATGCCAGCGAGGTGGCAGCCCAGATATACAATGCCGGGGCAATCTTCCTTGGTCCCTACACGCCGGTGCCGCTGGGAGATTATGTCGGTGGTTCCAACCACGTGCTTCCCACCGGCGGAACCGCCACTCATGCTGCGGGGTTGAACGTGATGACCTATCTTAAGGGTGTCCAACAGGTCGAATATGACGCTGATGCCCTGGCAGCGGTGGTAACCGAGTTGGCAGATTTAGCGCGTGCAGAAGACCTACCCGCACACGCCGAAGCCGCATTGCTGCGCACCGGTGGCGATGCGCGAGATAATAGCAACTGACATCCCGGTATCAGAAAGGTCAGTCATGGGCGTTGAACGTATTGAGGCGGTTTCTCCAGAAGTTCTGGAAGCCGTGAACGAAATGATCCCGCAGCTCTCACGTTCCACCGGGGCGTTGAGGATGGAGGATTTAGAAAAGGTCGTCCACCAGGAGGGTGTCTACCTCTTTGGTTACCGCACCGAGGAGGGCACACTGGTGGGGATGCTCACCTTGGCGACCTTTGTGATCCCCACCGGGGTACGTGCCTGGATTGAAGACGTTGTGGTCTTAGAATCAGCGCGCGGACAAGGCGCGGGTCAACAACTCGTGGAAGCCGCCGTGGCGTGGGCTGCAGAAATTGGGGCCCGGACGGTTGACCTCACCTCCCGGCCCAGCCGTGAGGCCGCCAATCGTCTCTACGTGCGTTGTGGCTTTCACACCCGCGAAACCAATGTGTACCGTTACCAACCGGAGCGTGCATGACCTGGCTACCGTTACGTCCCGATCTGCAGGGCCACCCCGCTTACGGCGCTCCCGAAGCGCACGTGGCTGCGCGGTTGAATGTGAACGAAAATCCCTATCCGGCAAGCCCGGCAATCGTTAAGGACATCGCCGAGGCGGTCGGCCGCGCGGCCGGGGAAGCAAATCGCTATCCTCCGCGGGAATTTCCCGAATTACGTGCGGCGTTGGCAACCTATTTGCGCGCCGAAGCCGGGATTGAGTTCGCCCCGGAGATGATCTGGGCGGCCAATGGATCCAACGAGGTGATGGTGCAGCTGTTACAGGCATTTGCCAGCTCTGGCCGCACCGTAATCAGCGCGCCGCCGACCTATTCGATGTATCCCGAATACGCATTGATCACCGAATCGACCTACCTGACGGTGCCGCGCGATGACAACTATCGAGTCAATACCGACGCGATTGTGCAGGCTGCCAGCCGCCACTCAGCGAGTGTCGTACTGCTTGCCTCACCGAATAACCCGACCGGGACCGCGATGGATGCTGACCAGGTTGATCAGCTAGCAACCGCCCTACGCGGGTGTGGCCCAGGCGGATGTGACACCGTGCTGGTGATGGATGAGGCCTACGCCGAATTTCGCCGCCCCACCACCATCAGTGCGCTCACCCTGGTCGAGCGTCACCGCAATCTTGCTGTCTCGCGCACAATGTCAAAAGCCTTTGCGATGGCCGGTTTACGCCTGGGATATCTTGTGGCCAATGCAGAAA
>JAUNVN010000117.1 GCA_030537655.1 Bowdeniella nasicola
TCTTCACTGCCATCACTACCACCAATCGCAATGAGATTGGCATCAGCCTTAGCATCGTAGATATGGGCAAGGTCTGCTTCAGCAATGGCCGCATCGACTGCGGGCTGAAAGCCGTGCAAATACACAATGACGTCAGCCTGTTCCATCTGTGCGACGGTCTTCGGAGATAGCTCAAGATCGTGAGCTTCGCCACCAGCCGGGGTCATTGACGTTACCGTGACATGTTCACCTCCGACCTGTTCGGCAACGAACTGCAGTGGATAGAACGAGGCCATCACCTGCAGCGTGTCATTATCTGCAGCATTGTTCGAGGGAGTATTTGCGCAGCCCGCTAGCCCAAGCGCTGTGGCGGCAACGACAGGAATTAATTTCTTCATGAGAGTGATTATCAAACCCAATCTCAGGTGCGTCAAATGGTGAAAGACGCATATATCGTGGTCCGGTACGTGTCAGGTTTCCGTCAATTTGGGAATTCTGGCTACCCTAGAGGCAGTAGTACAAACCAGTGCTAAAGGAGAAAAACCCGTGGCTACAGCCCCATCCCGTCTCGATGCCGTCATTAATCTCGCCAAACGGCGCGGTTTTGTTTATCCCTGTGGCGAAATTTATGGCGGTACCCGTTCCGCGTGGGATTACGGTCCCCTGGGGGTGGAACTGAAAGAGAACATCAAACGTCAATGGTGGAATGCGATGGTGCGTTCGCGTCCCGATGTTGTGGGTTTGGACTCGTCAATTATTTTGCCCACAGCCGTGTGGGAAGCTTCGGGTCACGTTGAGGCATTCACCGATCCGCTGGTCGAATCACTGCACACGCATAAGCGGTATCGAGCCGATCACCTCATTGAGCAGTATGTCGAAAAACACGGTCACGAACCAGAAAACGGGTTAGCCGATATTCGTGACCCCGAAACTGGACAGCCCGGTAAGTGGACCGAACCGCGAGCTTTTTCAGGGTTAATGAAAACCTACCTCGGTGCCGTTGACGATGAAACCGGGCTGCACTATCTGCGCCCAGAAACCGCGCAGGGGATTTTTATTAACTTCCTGAACGTCCAGCAGTCAGCTCGGATGAAAATTCCCTTCGGGATCGGCAATATTGGAAAGTCGTTCCGCAACGAGATCACCCCGGGTAACTTTATCTTCCGCACCCGCGAATTTGAACAGATGGAAATGCAGTTCTTCTGCAAACCGGGCACCGATGAACAGTGGCATGACTACTGGCTCGAACAGCGCTGGGCCTGGTATACCGATCTTGGTTTGGCCAAAGAGAATCTGCGACTGTATGAACACCCGCAAGAAAAACTCTCACACTATTCCAAACGTACGGTTGATATCGAATATGCCTTCGGGTTCGTCGGCTCAGAGTTTGGTGAGCTGGAAGGTGTTGCCAACCGGACCGACTATGACTTGCGCACCCATCAAGAAAAGTCGGGACAAAATCTCACCTACTTCGAGCAGGCCACCGGTGAGCGATTTATCCCGTACGTGATCGAACCGGCAGCCGGACTCACTCGCTCGCTGATGGCGTTCATGATTGAAGCATATGAAGAAGACGAAGCACCCAACACCAAGGGTGGAGTGGATAAACGCACCGTATTGCGTCTCGATCCGCGCCTAGCACCGGTCAAGGTTGCCGTCCTGCCGCTGTCCAAGAAGGCTGAACTTCAACCGATGGCCGAAGACATTGCAGCAGAACTACGCGGCGTGTGGAATATTGAATTCGACGTCGCCGGCGCGGTCGGTCGGCGCTATCGTCGCCAAGACGAAATTGGTACGCCCTACTGTGTCACAGTCGATTTTGACTCACTCGATGATCAGGCGGTCACGGTTCGTGATCGTGACACGATGAAGCAAGAACGCGTGGCAATCAGCCAGTTGCGCGATTATCTGGCAACGAAACTGGTTGGCTGCTAAATGCACCATCACGCGGCGCCAGCCGCGCTGCCCACGGCAGCGCGGCGGCGCGCCCGCCTGGTGCTCGCGGCCATTGTGCTCCCGCTCTTGGTTGCCACCCTCATTGCCACCTGGTGGCTATGGCCCAGAGGTGATTCCCTTATCGGATCGCGGGCACTGTTTTCGGATGAGTCACCGCCCGGTGTTGCCACGGTGGTTGGTGAGCCGAGAACCGAAGCGGGGATAACGCTCGCCGATATTGAGCTCGAAACAGGCGAATCCGCCGGTGTTCGTACCACTATGCAGGTGCCAGCAGAAGTTGCCGAGCACAGTATTTCGGTTGGAGATCAGGTGCGGGTGGTCTTCTTTCCCGACCAGCTTGAATCGGGATCGCCCTATGTGTTCTATGACTTTATCCGCACCGCGCCGATGCTGTGGCTGGCGGCTGGCTACCTACTTGTTGTTGTCCTTGTCTCGCGTCTTCGCGGGATGGCAGCGGTCGTGGGTCTGCTCGCATCCCTGGGAGTCATTGTCTTCTTTGTCATTCCCGCTTTGATGGCCGGCAGCCCACCGGTTGCGGTCGCGCTTACGGGCAGCTCGCTGATGATGTTCTTCGCGGTCTATCTTGCCCACGGCATCTCTATTCGCACCACCACCGCACTGTTGGGGACCTTTGGGGGATTAGCGGTGACACTCGGGGTCGGATTTTGGGCGCTGCATGCCGCCCACGTAACTGGCACCCAAAGTGAGAGTGGCCAATTCTTGCACACCGCCCTTCCCGGTCTACCACTGGGGGATTTGATCCTTTGTGGCGTGGTGATCGCAGGTCTGGGTGCCCTCAATGATGTCACCATCACCCAGGCCTCGGCGGTGTGGGAGCTGTATGGAGCAAATCCAGCCGCATCCAAACACGAATTGTGGCGCGGGGGGATGCGGATTGGAGAAGACCACATCGCGTCAACCGTCTATACACTTGCCTTTGCCTACGTTGGCACGGCACTGCCGGTTCTCCTGCTTGCAGCAATGATTGACCGTCCGTTTGTGCACATCCTCGGTGCGGGAGAAATCGCGGAAGAAATTGTGCGCACCCTCGTGTCATCAATCGGTTTGGTCCTGGCTATTCCGCTTACCACGGCCATTGCTGTCGCCCTCGTGCACCTGGCCCCCACGCGCCGCGATCGACGTGCAGGTCGTCGCCAAAACCAGCAACGCGAGGGCCAACGCTAATGGCTCCGCGCACGCTCACCCTCGGGTCGGTAACCCTGCCGACCCCGGTTATCCTCGCCCCAATGGCCGGTGTGACCACACCTCCGTTTCGCCAGTTGTGCCGCGAAGCTGGCCAAGCGGGACTGCCGAAAACATTGCGTGAACAGGCGACGGTGCCACTGCAGGCACGCGCTGGACTCTACGTCACTGAGATGGTCACCTCACGTGCCCTGGTGGAGCGTCACCCAGCCACGATGGCAATGATCGCCACCACCCCCGATGATCCGGTACGCAGCGTTCAGCTCTATGGGGTCGACCCGATAACGGTGGGGGAAGCGGTGCGGATTTTAGTGGCCGAAGATCGCGCCGATCACATCGATCTGAATTTTGGTTGTCCCGTCCCAAAGGTCACCAGGCGTGGCGGGGGAGCGGCGCTGCCATGGAAGATCGAGCTATACCGCGCAATTATTACCCGGGCAGTACGTACGGCTGAACGGGAAGCCCCGGCGGGGAAAAAGATTCCCATCACCGTAAAAATGCGGTTGGGGATCGATACCGCACATCGCACCGACCGTGACGCTGCACTGGTAGCCCGTGATGCGGGTATTGCCGCGGTGGCGCTGCATGCGCGCACTGCGGCGCAACATTATTCGGGACATGCCCACTGGGATGAAATCGCCAAGTTGAAAGCGCTGGTCGGCGAGTATCCCATCTTCGGTAACGGCGATATTTTCTCCGCCGATGATGCCCTCAATATGATGCGACAGACCGGCTGTGATGGTGTGGTCATTGGGCGCGGCTGTCAGGGCAGGCCCTGGTTGTTTACCGACGTGGTCGCAGCGATGTATGGCACGAGGGTGCACACGGAACCATCGCTGGCTGATGTGGCAGCGATGGTCTACCGCCATGGCGAACTGATGGTGGCCCATCTGCAAGACGAAGGTAAAGCACTGCGAGAAATGCGCAAACACATGGCCTGGTATTTCCGCGGCTATCGCCTCGGTGGTGCCCAGCGCCACCGCCTCGCCCTGGTGACGTCATTGGCGGACTTGCATGCAAAACTGAGCGAACTCGACCTGAGTCAACCCTATCCGGGTAGCGCCGCTGAAGGGCCACGTGGACGCGCCGGGGGAGAAAAGATCCCGCACCTACCTGAGGGGTGGCTGAACTCACGTGAGCTTGCTGCGGACCACCGAGCGCAGCTACACGAAGCAGAACTGGGAATTTCCGGCGGTTAGGCGTGCAGTTGCGGGCGGGCCCACACGCACGTGTTCGCGGGAATTAACCAGCAGTCTTTTCTCCGTTCAAGTGCAGCTGAGGCAATATCGACCTGCCACCCGGCTGGCAGAACAAAATTCGCGTCAATCGCCGCAAAACACCGCACCTTTTGGCCATCAGGGGTGGTGAGTTCCACCTGGATGACGCCATCTTTAACCACCGTCACCTGAGCGGTGGCCTCACCGAGCCGCAGCTGCTTGCGCCAGGTGAGGAGCTCGCGGTAAAACGCGAGTGTGGAGTGGGGATCATCGGCTTGTACATCAACCGCCAATGTGCGCCAATCATCAGGCTGGGGGAGCCATGTCTCGCCCGTAGGGGAGAAACCAAACGCCGGTGCATCGGCGCGCCACGGCAGGGGGATCCGGGCACCATCACGGCCCAACTCGGTTCCCCCAGAGCGGGTAAAGGTCGGGTCTTCCCGCACCGCATCCGGCAGCGTAGTGTGCTCTGGCAGCCCAAGTTCTTCCCCCTGATACAGGTAGGCAGAGCCGGGCAAAGCGAGCATAAGCTGGGTAGCCGCGCGGGCACGACGCAGCCCCAGGGCGGGATTTGGTTGTGGATCGGTAGGTCCAATTCCATTTGGACCGCGTCCCGTTTCGGTTAAACCAAAGCGGGAGGCGTGGCGTACCACGTCATGGTTTGAAAGCACCCACGTACATGGTGCTCCCACCTGGGCAAAGGCCGTCATGGTGTTATTGATCACGGTGACGAGGGCATCAGCATCCCACGGAGTGCACAGGTAGTCAAAGTTAAAGGCCTGTTGCATCTCATCATCACGCACATAGCGCGCAAGGCGGGCAGGTGGATTGACCCACTCTTCAGCAACGAGG
>JAUNVN010000118.1:0-4798 GCA_030537655.1 Bowdeniella nasicola
AACATTGCGATTGAAGGCCAACTTCTCGCCGGTGCGTTTACCGGTGCGGTGGTGGCCTCCCTGGCCAACAGCCCCACCATGGGCATGCTGCTCGCACCACTGGCAGGAGTGGCAGTATCCCTCCTGCTTGGCCTATTTACCATCAAATACCGGGTCGACCACATCATTGTCGGCGTGGTGTTAAACATGCTGGTGTTAGGGCTCACCTCCTTCCTCTATTCCTCGTGGCTGACCGAAGATCCCAACCGGCTGAACCGGGCGATGGGACTGCCGCGCATTGCGCTGGGACCGCTCGCGGATATCCCCGTGATCGGACCGGTCTTTTTCGACCAGTCACTACTGGTGTATTTGATGTACATCATTGTGATCGTGATGCAGTTCTCGCTGTTTAACACCCGGTGGGGGTTGCGACTGCGTGCCTGCGGTGAACATCCCAAAGCCGCTGATACCGTTGGGATTCACGTCAACCGCACCCGCTGGCGGGCCGTGATGATCGGCGGCCTCCTCGCGGGACTTGGGGGTGCGTTCTTCTCCGTGGGGCTCTCGCTCGCATTTTCCAAAGATATGACCGCCGGGAACGGTTTCATTGCGCTCGCCGCGATGATTCTCGGCCGGTGGAACCCCAAGGGGGCGGTGATGGCGGCAGCGATCTTCGGATTTGCCACCAACTTGGGCTACATCATGCAGGGGCTTGGCACCTCCATTCCGTATGAATTCATGCTGATGGTGCCCTACGTGGTCACCGTGCTGGCGGTTGCCGGATTTGTCGGGGCGGTACGCCCACCGGCAATGGAAGGAAAGCCCTACCCGTAATGGCACCCGAGTGCGCACCATACAGGTGGTCGCAGCTGCGCGAGGCCGCAGCTGCGGCAGCCATGCGTGCCTACGCCCCCTATTCCCACTATCGAGTCGGTGCGGCGGCAGCGACCTGTAATGGACGAATCCTTACGGGATGTAACGTCGAAAATGCTGCCTATGGGGTGGCGCTGTGTGCCGAATGCGGGCTGATCTCCGAGCTGGTGAACTCAGGTGGCGGACACCTGTGTGCATTTGTGTGCCTGAACGCTAACGGCAAGGTGATTATGCCCTGTGGACGCTGTCGCCAACTTCTCGCAGAACATGGCGCAGCCCACCTGACCATCCTCACCCCCACAGGCGAGCACAACATTTCCGCAATTTTGCCACTCGCATTTTCAGCCGCTGACCTGGATGTGAAGGAGGACTCGTGACCCGCTTTACCGCCGTCGACATTATTCACCAAAAGCGCGCCGGACAACCACTGAGCGCAGCGCAAATCGACTGGATAGTTCACGCCTTTACCACCGGTGAGGTTGCCGATGAACAAATGGCGGCGCTGGCAATGGCGATCTACTTCCAAGGTATGGAAATAGCAGAGATTGCCCAGTGGACATCCGCGATGATTGCCTCGGGGGACACCATGGATTTCTCCACGTTGGAAAACCCCACGGTCGATAAGCACTCCACCGGGGGTGTGGGCGACAATATCACCTTGATGCTCGCCCCCCTGGTTGCGGTTTTCGATGTCGCCGTCCCCCAGCTGTCGGGGCGAGGACTTGGCCATACCGGTGGGACGTTAGACAAACTCGAAGCAATCCCCGGCTGGCGCGCAACATTGACCACAGCCGAAATGCTCACGCAACTCGGTCAGATCGGTGCGGTGATCTGTGCGGCAGGGGCTGGGTTAGCGCCGGCAGATAAAAAACTCTACGCACTGCGCGATATTACCGGCACCGTCGATGCGGTTGCACTGATTGCCTCGTCGATCATGTCAAAAAAGATCGCCGAAGGTACGGGCGCACTTGTGCTGGATGTGAAAGTCGGGGCGGGGGCCTTTATGAAAACTCCCGAACGGGCTCGCGAATTGGCAGAAACAATGTGCGAACTTGGCCGGCAGGCCAACCTACCGACCACGGCGCTGTTGACCGACATGTCCCAACCGCTTGGCTCGGCGGCTGGCAATGCTCTCGAAGTGGCAACCGCCGTGGAGATCCTTGCCGGTGGTGGACCGGCCGATACGCGCCAACTCACGATCGAACTTGCCCAAGAAATGCTCCGCCTGGCAGGTAAAACCGACGTGGATGTTGCCGCCGCGCTCGATGACGGGCGTGCAATGGATAAATGGCGGGCAATGATCGCCGCGCAGGGTGGGGATGCGGATGCGCCACTACCCAAGGCACGCCACCGCCACACCATCACCGCCCCCACCAGCGGCTATATTAGCCAACTCGATGCGCTGGCGGTGGGGGAAGCTGCGTGGCGACTGGGAGCAGGCCGAGCTAAACCCGGTGATGCCATCCAAGCGGAGGCCGGGGTGCAAATCCACGCGAAAGTCGGAGACTATCTGCGTGCCGGTAGTGCGCTCTTCACCTTGCACACCCAAACTCCCGAGCGATTCGAAAGCGCAATTGCGCGTCTGCACGAAGCGGTGAATATCACTGATACCGCGCCGCCACCAGCCGTGCTCATCCACGAACGGATTCGCCGGTGAACTCTCAGGTGGTCACCTGGGCTGGCAACGATGCAGCGCAACTGGATGGGAGCGCGTGCGGATCTGCCAGTTTGGTCTACGTTACAGCGCTGGGCGATCCCCACTATGGCGCGTGGCTCAATGGTGGCCACCTAGACGACCGGGCAGAGCTGCCACCGGAGATTCCACGCTGGGCGCGCCACACCCCACCGGCATACCGCCGAGAAATTGCCCAGCGTGTGATGCGCCAGCGGTTGTCCGCGGCCATGTGGCCGCGCTGGCCAATAGCGCTGGGAACACACCCCTTAGCCGCCGCACGGATCGCCAGATTCGGTGATTATCGCTTTCGTGTCCACCACCTTGCTACCCACGCGGCATGGGAGCCGATTTGGCGTGCACTACGCCGCGGCGTTCCCAGTTTGCTCTATGTGGGGGGCGGCCGTGGTGAGCGGTGGTGGCGACAGTTACCCCGCCATGTGGTGGTTATCCATCGCGCTCAACACCAGCTGGCGGCGATCTACGAACCGGCCAGCGCGCTGCGCTGGACGCTGCCGCCCGCCCAACTGCCCCAGTGTGAACCAGCTCGCGCCTTTGGAGGGTGGACACGCCCCTACCTGGCCGTCATCGCCGATATTACCGAGGAGGAACTTTGATGAACCGCGATCAGCTCGCCGCCATGATTGACCACACCTTATTGAAACCTGAAGCCACTGCCGCCCAGGTGGCCGACTTCGTTGCCCAGGCCAAAGATCTCGGGGTGAAAGCGGTGTGCGTATCACCAAACCAGTTACCGCTTGTCGATCCGGGCAATCTCACGGTCGCAACGGTCTGTGGGTTTCCCTCGGGGGCACATGCCACCGGTGTAAAAGCCCTGGAGGCACGCACCGCGGTGGAAAATGGGGCAGCAGAAGTCGACATGGTGGTCAACCTGGCGTGGGTTATGGCCGGCGACTACGAACGCGCTGGCGATGAGATCGCCGCGGTGAAAGCGGCCTGTGGAGATGCCCTGTTGAAAGTCATTATCGAATCGGCAGTGCTGAGTGACGAACAGATCATCGCGATGTGTCGCCAGGCACGCCGTGTTGGTGCCGACTTTGTGAAAACCTCCACCGGGTTCCACCCCGCCGGTGGTGCCAGTGTGCACGCCGTCGAACTGATGTCCCACACGGTCGGGGAAACCCTCGGCGTGAAAGCAAGCGGTGGAATTCGCACCCTGGCCGCAGCCAAACAGATGGTTGCCGCCGGCGCCACGCGACTGGGTTTGAGTGGCTCAGCTGCAATCCTGTCAGAATTTACCGACTCGACTGCAGCACATTAGGTCTCAATCCTAGGCACGTGCAAACAGCGCAGCTAATTCCTCACGCACGCGCGCAGCGCGCTCCTGGGCGCGCTCGCGCGCGGCTGGAAGTGTGGACCTCACCGGTTCGACCACTTCCAGGTAGCATTTCAATTTCGGTTCGGTCCCCGATGGGCGCACAATCACGCGCAGTCCATCGCCGGTTGCAAACCGTATCGCATTGGTTGGTGGCAGACCGTGGCCTCCACCGCTGTAATCCACCACGTCGATGATCTCAACGCCATCAAGGTGGGTTGGTGGGGTGTTGCGCAGCAGCTGCATTACGGCGGTGATTTGGCGTAGATCATCAACCCGGATGGTGAGCGGATTGGTGGCGTGCACTCCGTATCGGCGCGCGTAGTCATCAAGTTCATCGCCAAGGGTTAACCCGCCAGTGGACAGCTTCGCGGCCAAGGTAGCAATCGCCAGTGCCGCACCGATCCCATCCTTATCGCGGACCGCCTCGGGATCACAGCAATACCCAAGGGCTTCTTCATAACCAAAGACGAGCCCTTCAATCCGGGCAATCCACTTAAATCCGGTCAGGGTAGCGCGATAACCCACTCCGTGGGCGGCCGCGATCTTTTCCAACATCGACGATGACACAATTGAGGTGGCAAGCTGACCGCGGCCAGTCAGTGCCGCGGCTTTGGCCGCCTGGGTGCCAAGGAGTTGGCCGACCTCATCGCCGGTGAGTTGCCGCCAACCGTGTGCGGTAGGTATCGCAACGGCGAGACGATCAGCATCGGGATCATTTGCCAAGATCAGATCCGCATTAACGCGATCGGCCAGTTGGTATGCCAGATCGAGAGCGCCGGGTTCTTCAGGGTTGGGAAATGGGACGGTGGGAAAATCTGGATCGGGTTGGTGTTGGGCTGGCACCGGGTGGACATTTTCAAACCCAGCCTGGCGTAGGACTTCGCAGCACAGGTCGCCACCCACCCCATGCATGGCGGTATAGACGATTGTGAGGT
>JAUNVN010000118.1:4808-5152 GCA_030537655.1 Bowdeniella nasicola
TGCGCGGGGGAGCCTGCTGGGTCGCAAGGATCCGCTGGCGGTACCGGTCGATAATCTCTTCACCGACTACCTGCCACCCCGTCTCGGCCCGCGGGAGTTCGCTCACCTGGGTGATGGCGGCAATTTCGGCGGCAATGTACTGATCTGCCGGCGAGACCAGCTGCACACCGCGAGCGTTAGGTGCAACCGATTTTCCGCCCAGGTATACCTTGTAGCCGTTATCGGCGGGTGGATTGTGTGAGGCGGTTACCATCACACCCGCATCGGCCTGGAGCTCGCGCACAGCAAAAGCAAGGACCGGGGTGGGGAGCGCACGCGGGAGGAGATACACGCGACCACCAGCC
>JAUNVN010000119.1 GCA_030537655.1 Bowdeniella nasicola
CACTCGTTATCGACAGGTTAGTGTACGGCTTCGGCCATCGGCAGCCCGGCATTTTCATCCGGGATGTGATCAACCGATAGACGCTTGCGGAACACCCAGTAGGTCCACGCCACGTAGACGAGTACCACCGGCACCAAGGTGAGAGCCACAACGGTCATCACCGGCAGGGTCTTCTCGGAGGAGGAAGCATCCCACAGGGTGAGGGAGTAGGCGGGATCAATCGCCGACTTCATCACGTTGGGAGCCATAGCCGTAAAGATGAAGGCTACCGCACCGATTGCAGCAACGGCGTTGGCGATAAATGCCCAGCCTTCACGTTCCATCCGGGTGGTGAGCACCACTGCCACCAGTGCGAGCGCGGTGAGGATCAACGGGATCCAGCTCAGCGGCTGGCTGGAGTAGGCCAACTGTGCCCAGATGGCCCACACGGCAGTCACCACAGTGGTTACCAGCGCTGCTGGTTTCGCGAGGTTCATCGCACGACGCTGCAGGTCACCTTCAGTCTTAAGTGCCAAGAAGATTGCACCGTGGGTGACAAACAGGCTGGCTGTCACCACGCCACCAAGGATGGTAAAGACCGACAGCAGCGAGAAGAATCCGGCAAAACCACCCGGCATTACGTGTACGGCGGTGGCCAGGGTCTCAGGGCCGACCTGATCGGCGGGAATCAGCTCCCAGGTGCGTGATTCGCGCACCTCAACCTGCATGCCCTGTACCAGGTTGGCAAAGGCCACACCCCACAGGATGGAAGGTATCCATGCGGAGATGGTGTGGATCCAATCCCAGCGGGCAACCCAGGCAGGATCGGAAATCTTCCCCCGCCATTCGATTGCGCAAATCCGCAAGATCAGGAACACCAAGATGACAAACAATGCGAGATAAAACCCGGAAAACATGGTTGCGTACCATTCGGGGAAGGCCGCGAAGGTGGCACCACCGGCGGTGAGTAACCAGACTTCGTTTCCGTCCCAGTGCGGGCCAATCGTGTTGAGTGCCAAGCGGCGCTCTTTGTTGTTCTTCGGGAGCCATTCCAACAGCATCCCAACGCCGAAGTCGAAACCTTCCAGCGTGAGGTATCCGGCCCACAAGACCGCGATGAGGATGAACCAGAGTACTTGTAAGAATTCGTAATTCATGATCTGTCTCCTTTCGGGTCTAGTAGACGAATGTCATCGGGGTTTCGGCGTCCTCGGCATGCTTGGGAGCAGCTTCGAGGGGTTCCAAGCCTTCCTTGGTGTAACGCACCATCAGCTTGTACCACACCACACCCAGCGCTGCGTACAGCAGGGTGAACAGCACCATGGTGAGCAGCACGTGGGAGAAGGTGACGTTGGGTGAAACACCGAATTCGGTAAGCAGGTACACGCCATCAACCGAACTGTTCGGGTTGGGGTGCACCACCCAGGGCTGACGTCCCATCTCGGTGAAGATCCATCCCAAATTGGATGCGAGGAAGGGCATTGGTATGGCGAGGATGCCGAGCTTGGCAAACCATGCCTTATCGGTGACCTGGTTTTTGCGCAACAGCAACAGGCCCGCCAGAGCCAGCGCGGCGGAGAAGATTCCCAGCCCGATCATCAACCGGAAGGTCCAGTAGGTGATCATCAGATTGGGAATGTAATTGACATCGTCGCCAAATTCGTCAGCGTACTTGGCTTCCATATCGGCCTGCACGTCCTTAATGCCGGGGAATTCGCCATTAAAGTCGTTGGTGGCCATGAACGATGCCAAACCGGGAACCTTCAACAGGTGCGTGGAGTTCTCGCAGTTATTGGACCAGTCACCCACAGTAAGGATGGACAGCGGAGCACCCGTTTCGGTTTCACAAATTGCTTCGGCTGCTGCCATCTTGCCGGGCTGCTGCACTGCCATGAGCTGGCCTTGCCAGTGACCCGATAGGGACACGCCAATACCGGAGATGACAATGACGATCATCCCGAAGATTGCGGCTGGACGCCACACTTCACGGGCCTCGACTTCGTTGCCGCGGCGTACTGCACGTACGATCCACCACGCGGCGATTCCGGCAATGAAGGTGCCGGCTGTCAGGAAGGAGGCAGTCACGGTATGGGAGAAGGCCGCAACGGCGGTCGGGTTGGTGATGACTTCTAAGAAGTTATCCAACTCAAAACGGCCGGTCTTGTCATTAAAGACTGCGCCGACCGGATGTTGCATGAAGGAGTTGGCCACCAAAATCCAGTAGGCCGAGAGGTTCACACCGATGGCGGCACACCAAATTGCTGCCAGGTGCACTCCCTTCTTCAGCCGGTTCCACCCGAAGATCCACAGACCGAGGAATGTGGACTCCAAGAAGAATGCCGCTAGCGCTTCAATCGCCAGCGGAGCGCCGAAGATATCACCGGTGGCACGTGCGTATTCGGACCAGTTCATTCCGAACTGGAATTCCTGCACGATACCGGTGGCGACACCGAGCGCGAAGTTGATGATGAGTAGTTTTCCAAAAAATTTGGTCAGCCGCAGCCAATGTTCTTGCTTGCGGGTGACCCATAGGGTTTGCATGAGCGCTACGAGCGGGGTAAGTCCGATCGTTAACGGCACAAGAATGAAGTGGTAGACGGTTGTAATACCGAACTGCCACCTTGCTAGGTCGAGTGCGTCCACCGATCTGCCTTTCGGTTGCCGGATAGCTGATGTGATCTCACCGTACGAGGGACCTTAGTCTTGACTGAGGGACCAATGTCCCAGATTACCGACAGGCTGTCAGTAACTTTGGTAACACCGGGTCAACAACTTTGGTTCCTCTTGGTGTGGCGTCACCGGTAATTATCTCAACACGATGTCAATTCCGTGGGCATTTGACACGGTGTGATGTGTCTTGCTGTTTTGTGGCGCACCTGCGTCACACCTGCTCTCGTGTTACCGATTGGGTTTGGCGGGGGTTTTTTCATCCAGTGCGGTACTCTGGTGCTAACCGAGTTGTGGCGCACCCGCAATTCAGGTTTGGTGATATCTGATGCGCCGTTACGACGCCGCTGCAGACGATGTCACGTCCGTGGGATAACCACCCGAGAGACTTTTGCTGCTGAAAAACGCAGTGAGTACGGAACAACCGGTGGGATGAGTGCGACCGGCCGGTTGAGGAGATGACGCGTGTCAACTACACCAGAATCAGCGGATATGCCGCTGTTTTTACCCGCAAAAGCCACCGTTGAGCCGCAAGCGGATGACACCCCCGAAGAGCCGGTAGCCAAGAGGGATACCGATACTGATATTGCTCCGTTATTTCAGCCCCCAGAGATCATCGATATCCCACCAAGGGACGAGGAAAGCGATGATCGCGATGACGACGAGGCTGAAGAAGAAGCAGCGGCCACAACTCCGCGGCGGCGGCGTCGGCGCGGTAGTCGCGGCGGACGCGGGAAAAACCACGATGACGATAAAAAAGACGAGAGAAAAATAGACGGTACGGGCGCTGAGGATGATGCCCAGGACGCCGATAGTTCAGGCGATGACGACGGTGATGTAGATACCTCCTCATCACGGCGCTTACGCCGCCGACGCCGCCGTGATGCCGGTGAGCGTGCGCGCGCGGAAGTTACGCCCCTGAAAGGTTCGACCCGCCTGGAAGCAAAACGCCAACGCCGTCGTGAAGGACGTGCTGCTGGACGGCGCCGCCAGTCCATCACTGAAGCCGAGTTCCTCGCCCGGCGCGAAGCGGTTGAACGGCAAATGGTGGTGCGCGAAAAAGACGGGTTGAACCAAATCGCGGTGCTCGAAGATGGCATTCTCGTGGAGCATTACGTAGCTCGCCGCACCCAAACCTCGATGGTTGGCAACGTCTATATGGGCAAAGTCCAAAACGTGTTGCCATCAATGGAAGCAGCATTCGTTGATCTCGGTAAAGGCCGCAATGCAGTGCTCTATGCCGGGGAAGTGAACTGGGATGCGGTGGGACTTGACGGCCAACCAAAACGTATTGAACAGGCACTTTCATCAGGCGATCCACTCATGGTGCAAGTTACCAAGGATCCCATCGGCCATAGGGGAGCACGCCTCACCTCGCAGGTCACCCTTGCAGGCCGCTATCTCGTCCTCGTCCCCTCGGGAGCGATGACGGGGATTTCTCGGAAACTTCCCGAATCGGAGCGGGCGCGCTTGAAACGACTGCTCCGTGATATCGTTCCGGATTCTGCCGGCGTCATCGTGCGTACGGCAGCCGAAGGCGCTAGTGAAGAACAGCTGCGTGCCGATGTCGAACGCCTGCAAAACCAGTGGGCGGCCATCGAGAAAAAAGCTAAACAGCGGAAAAATGTGCCGGTGTTATTAAAGGGTGAGCCCGAACTGGCAGTGCGAGTGGTGCGCGATGTTTTCAACGAAGATTTTACCTCGCTGACCATCTCTGGCGATGACGCGTGGAAAACGCTGCGCAAATACGTGAAAGATATGGCCCCCGATCTGCTTGAGCGGCTGCACAAGTGGAAGGGCGATGACGACATCTTCACGCACTATCGCATCGATGAGCAGCTTGCTAAGGGGATGGATCGTAAAGTGTGGCTCCCCTCGGGTGGCTCACTGGTGATTGATCGTACCGAAGCGATGACCGTGATCGATGTGAACACCGGCCGATTCACTGGCCGGGGAGGCACGCTGGAAGAAACGGTAACGAAGAATAATATCGAGGCGGCCGAAGAGATTGTCCGGCAGTTACGGCTGCGCGATATCGGCGGCATCATCGTCATCGATTTCATTGATATGGTGCTCGAATCGAACCGCGACTTGGTGTTGCGACGGTTGATCGAATGTCTCGGTCGCGATCGTACCCGCCACCAGGTTGCCGAAGTCACGAGTCTCGGTCTGGTGCAAATGACCCGCAAACGCGTTGGCGAAGGGCTTGTTGAAGCCTTTTCTAAACCGTGCGAATCATGTGGCGGTCGGGGTTTCCACGTGTTGGAAGACCCGGTAGAAAAAGGCGGCCAGCATCACGAACACACTGGTCGGGGAGCGCGGAAGAAGCAAAAGAAGGCTCAGGCCCAAAATTCTGCCGAAACACCGGAAAGTGACGACAAGAGCGCAGCTGAGCGCGCTCAGGTACGAGCCACGTTGGCAACGATTGCCGCTGCGGCAGCCGGTTCAAAGAAAACCGACGACGAGAAAGCCGGCGCTGAGGAAACGAACGAACGCGCCAAGGA
>JAUNVN010000120.1 GCA_030537655.1 Bowdeniella nasicola
AGCCCACGCCCTCCTGCATGCCTGCCTACATCCCGAAGAAGCGAGAGAACCACACGGGATAGAGATAAGCGTGGCCGACCTGTGGCGCAGGCTCTCAGGGATGCATGCGGACTATGCACATGGCATCATTCCCGACCTCTCGGGGCCATTAGATGTCCCCTTGTTTAACACTCTGCGTGCGCGGATGTTCCGCGATCGTCCCGCAATCGACCTGACAGCTCATCGTGATCAGCGTGGAATCTTTGTTGAAACAGCTAAAGTTCGCGGCGGAGGCGGACAGACCTCGTATTCAACGACCGAAAGCGGTATTACGCGCGGAGAACATTATCATCTCCGAAAAATTGAAAGGTTTGTTGTCATTTCCGGTACGGCTGAAATCCTGATCCGTCACGTCTTGGACGGGCCCGAAACCACGGTGAAACTCGAGGTTCATGGCGACAAACCCATGGCAGTCGATATGCCAACAGGCTGGGCGCATAACATTACGAATATTGGTGATCAG
The DNA here is from genome assembly GCA_030537655.1 of Bowdeniella nasicola. Lineage (GTDB taxonomy): Bacteria > Actinomycetota > Actinomycetes > Actinomycetales > Actinomycetaceae > Bowdeniella > Bowdeniella nasicola_B. The sequence continues at coordinate 503 of JAUNVN010000120.1, forward strand.
CCGTTATTGACACAATTTTGGATCAATGAGGTTTACGATCCCGATGACCCTGATACCTTCGCAGAAAGAGTTTAGCCGTGTCACTCAAAGTCATGACGGTTGTTGGCACCCGACCGGAAATCATTCGACTCGCCGCGATTATCGAGGCACTGGAAGCCTACAGCGACCACGTGTTGGTGCATACTGGGCAAAATTACGATGACGAGCTGAATGCCTTCTTTTTCCGCGATTTACAATTGCGCGCGCCGGACTATTACCTCAACTGCGATACCTCCAGTCTCGGCGCTGTCTACGGTGACGTGCTGCGCGGTACCGAGCGTGTCTTACAACAGGAACAACCTGACGCACTGGTCGTCTTGGGGGATACCAACTCCGCAATTGCGGCACTAATGGCACGGCGAATGAAAGTACCGGTCTACCATCTCGAAGCTGGCAACCGCTCATTTGACCCCAATGTTCCCGAAGAAATCAATCGGCATCTCGTTGATCATATCGCCGACTACAATCTCGTTTACACCGAAAACTCACGTAAAAATCTCCTAGCTGAAGGACTTCCCGCTGAACGCGTCATTTTGATGGGCTCTCCAATGCGGGAGGTGCTGGCCAAACATCGCGATGCGATCGCACAGTCGACAATTTTACAAACACTCGGATTAACGCCCGGCGAATTCATTCTCGCCTCGACACACCGGGAAGAAAACGTCGATCTGCCCTCCCGCCTCGACCAGGTAGTCAATAGCCTGGCCGCGGTTGCCGAGCATTTCGATATGCCGGTACTCGTCTCAACCCATCCGCGTACCCGCAAACGACTAGATGCGCTCGACCGCACGATTCCCGATAACCTGCGTTTCCATCCCCCACTTGGATTCTTGGACTACAACCACTTGCAGCAACATGCCAAAATTGTCATTTCTGATTCAGGCACAATCTCGGAAGAGTCAACAATGCTCGGATTCCCGGCAGTGACCCTGCGAGATGCCATCGAACGTCCTGAGGCTATTGATACCGGGGCAATCATCTGTACCGGATTAGATCCGAATGACGTAATTGACGCATGCACCATTACGTTGGCGCAGTGGGAAAAATACGGGAAGACCGTCTGCCCTCCGGACTATCAGGTTGAAGACACCTCACGGCGCGTTGTGAACCTGATTCGGTCCACAGCGACCATCTACCATGCACGCCGCGCGATCCGCACTGCCAAATGAGCGCTGAAACCCAGTTGGTGCTGCTAACCCAGGCGTACCCTTACGGACACGCAGAATCGTTTATCGCAACCGAATTGGACGTGCTGGCACAAAAATTTGCTCATGTTGTGGTTGTCCCCTTGACACCACGTGGTAATCGCAAAGTGCGACCGTTACCAGCGGGGGTGGAAGTCCTCAACATTTTTCCGCTTCGCGCCCCCGATCTGGTCAACGCCCTCGGGGAGATTCGCCCTGCAATGCAACTCCAACGCCATCGTAGAGTGAAAGACAGGGCTATCGAGGCGATCTGGTTGTCGAAAATGGCGATGATCGCCGCGCGCATACGCTCGCTCCTCCCCCACGTTGCTGTAGCACGAACTTACTACGGATACTGGCTCGCGAATACTGCTGCTGTTGCTGCCCTTCTCGCTCGAAGAGAAGATAATGCGATCGCGGTTGCGCGCGCTCACGGAGGCGACCTGTACCTTCAGCGCGCAGCACGGGGCTTCCATCCCGGTCGCCGCCTGCATGCAAAACTTGACCAGATATACCCGATTTCGAATGCGGGTTATCACAGTTTACAAGCGCAGGGTTTCCCGGCGGGACAGTTACACATCGCGCGGCTAGGCGTACCTGAGACGCCTGGTAGCCAATACCAATCTGCACACAATTGGCGGATTGTTTCCTGTTCAAATGCAGCGCCAGTCAAGCGCTTAGCGCTCATTGCTGAAGCGGTCGCGATCCTTGCCCACCAAGGCCATCCGATTCGGTGGCTGCACATTGGCGATACCGAATTGGCCGAAGGCGACCTCGCTTCACTCATGGGCAAACACGGATGCGACCGCGAGGCTTTTGTTGCTACAGGACGGCTACCAGCGGCTGACGTCCTCGCGCGTATCCGCGAATTTCAACCACACGTCTTCGTCAATGCATCCTCAACCGAGGGCGTTCCCGTTTCAGTGATGGAAGCGTTTTCACTCGGTATTCCCGTGATCGCAACGAATGCAGGCGGCACGGGGGAAATCGTCGTAGATCATGAAAATGGTCTCCTCTTACCGATAGACATCACTGGGAACGACCTCGCTCGTGCGATTCAGGAATTTGCTGAACTCGATCCACACGATGTGCAAGCCTATCGTCAAGGTGCAGTTGCGACATGGCGTCAACTATGCAGCGCACAGCAAAATTATCAGCATTTTTCTACACATTTATGTCAACTACTTGCCTCAAAAAACAGCGTGTAGCCTCTTGGCCGATCAGCGATCACCCACTCACCCGCGCTGGCGTGCCGACGGGGTCAGCCTGCCAACAACATAGCAGCCGTAAGGAACCCGATTACACACTGCGGTAATACCTAGCGCAATCAACAAGCTGGTGATGAATGCGAACGGAATCGCAATCAGGCCAGACGAGAAAATTTGCGGGTATTCCAACTCTCCCAGAAGCAGCAACACAGGTATGTGTAGCAAGTAAATCCCGAATGAATGCCGACTCACCACGTCGATTACCCATGGCACTATCGCAAACCGTTGACTGACAACGACAATCGCTGCAGCTGCAAGCATTGCATACACAATATTGTCAATACGTTTCGAATTTGCTTCGTTAACGATGTGGAAATACTCAATGCAGAACATCACCGCGAGCCCAATAACCGGTGCGATCAACCAGCTGACGCGTGACGCTAAAAGAAACGCAATAATGTGATCATAATTCCGGCCGATGTAATACCCCGCAATGAAATAGAAGATCCACGCCGGAAAAATATAGAAATAATATGTTGACCAGAGATAGGTCACCACGATGTTCTCACTGGGCGCCTCGTAGAGGTTGAACGGGAGAAGATAAATGATATTGAGACCAAATGCTATTGTCAGGACCCACCACGGGTTAGCGTCTGCTAGGTAACTCGCGAACAGTTGATGCAGGATTGCAAACTGCAAAATAATCAACACGAAATATGGATTAAACAGTCCAAAAATATTGACCACGAGTTCCGCAACGAATGAACGTTCGTGAATACTGAGCCCCGAGGTGATTGCGGCGTATAGCACGATCATCGATAGATACGGAATGCCAAGATATTTGAACCGGTTTCGTAGGAACCCCGATCGGGTTGCCCGTGGATTTGTTCGTGCGGACAAGATTTCCGAGATCGTGATGAACAACGGCGTACCGAACGTGAGCGTTAAATAGACGTAGCGTACCGATGATGGCGTTGGATGGTACGGCTGGCCAATTTGCGCTTGATGCCAACTCACCGCGTGGATCGCCACGACAGCCAGACAGGAAATTGCCCGTATCCAAACGATTTCCGTCAGGAATTTCTGACCTTGACCACGTGCTTCTGCAGGTGATTGCGGCACCAAGATTCCCGGAGTCTGACGACCCGACCGATCACAATTTTCGGCATCTCCCACGAGTTATCCATCCATTCGAGTTGCCATACTTTTGGCTCAGTCTATCGAATTGCGTATTTACAAACACAACTTGTGTCGCTGTTAATGAACAAATGGGCTGTCACCCTCGCACTAGAGTGCTGTGTCGGTATCCATCATTGATCACGCCTCAGCGCCCGACGACCTTGCTCATCCCACTATCACCAACGACGGTGGTGTGCTGGGGAATAAGCGCACGGGTTGTGATCGCGACGGCTCACGAACTTCCAATGAGCTCGAGACTCCGTTCCCGCCTTCACTGCGCATCTCCCCTACGACTCCACACCCATTACATTCGGATCGGGACATCTTTCCGCATTCTGAAGGTGCTATCCTGCATGAACGTATTTGTGGTAATGTGACTGCGAACAGTTATCTTTCACAAAGAGTTTCAACGATTCGCCATGAGCGTCACCTCCCCCTCAGTACAAAAAATGGTTCGTTCATCTGCAACCAGTGAGCAGATGAAAACGGCAGCCCACGCCATCCCGTGGCACATCGCGCTTGTGCTTTTCCTTCTCCCAGTTACCGCATCATTATCGAGATGGGCCTCATTCTCACCCGGCGCTGGTTACTATCCATACTTCTATCGGCTCATTATTGCTGTTCTCGGACTCGGTGCCCTTGCCGCGTCTCTGCGTGGCGCGAAACATGACCTCCCGCAAGCCTTGTCGGCGATATTGATCGTTTCGTTTACGGTCTGGTATTTGTTTATTCGCCCACCAGCAGCGGACTTCAGTGAAGCATTACAAACGAATGTTGGTCTCCTCATTCAGCTCGTTGCTCTATTTAGCACAATCTGGTTTGTTCGTGCAGATCCGCGTCGACTATATTATTTCCGAACCGGAATTGTGGTGGCGCTTGCGATTCAACTCGTCATTGGTGTTTGGGAAGTTGTTACGCTGCAACATCTACCAACGTTAATTGGTGAATCATGGCCATTTACACGTCTTGACATTCCT
>JAUNVN010000121.1 GCA_030537655.1 Bowdeniella nasicola
CAACAGCGACTGTATTTTTCTTAATCGTTAAATGCCGAGCTTTGCTCGGAGAGTCAGCAATTGCTTGACATACCCGGGCTACACCCGGGGTGTAAATTCGTGAGAGATCATCGCGGTTTCGCAAGGGTGTACGTGAATGAGTGGCAATTTTCCCACCGATATGCGCTAAGAAGGTCGCATCGCCAACACTTTTCACTTCGACACCAGGCAGGTGCTTGAGGTGATCAACCAGCTCTCGACGGTGGATGGAGTTGCGGGTATCGCACGTCAGATCAACGACGAGACGATCGCCTTCGGCGGCAGCAACGTCCAATCCAGTAACCCGCGCGCCGGTCGCAGCCGCGGTGGCAACCACCTCTGAGGTGCCCACCGTGGTCGCGGGAACTTCAATGCGGACAGATACTCGATATGCAGGTGTGGGCGTCATAACAGCTATCCTAGGCACTTTCGTGCTGTGATATGCGCTGTGGATCGCTAATAGAGATATGGCCCAGCGTAAAAGCTGGGCCATATCTCAACGCGTAGCGCTAGGAGCTAACCTTCTCCATAATGATTTCGCGCGCCCGTTTTGCATCGGCTTGTCCGCGGGTTGCCTTCATCACGGCACCGACAAGTGCACCGGCTGCTTGGACCTTGCCACCTTGAATCTTTGCGACAATATCCGGATTGTCTGCAATGGCTTGATCAACCGCTGCTTCCAGCGCGCCGTCATCGGAGACAATTTTCAGTCCACGTGCTGCAACGACCTGTGCGGGACTACCTTCACCGGCGAGTACACCTGCAAGCGCTTGGCGAGCGAGTTTATCGTTTAGCGAGCCATCGTCAACCAGGCCTTGAAGCTCGGCAATGTCACTGGCGCGAACCGCAACATCATGCAGGTCTTGCTCGTGATCTTTCGCGTGGCGTGCCAACTCACCCATCCACCATTTGCGTGCCGCCTGCGGTGGGCAGCCAGCCGCAACGGTCTCAATGATCAGATCGAGAGCATCAGCGTTGACCACATCGCGCATTTCCATGTCGCTAAATTGCCATTCCTCGCGAAGCCGGCGCCGCTGTTCAACGGGCAGCTCTGGCAGGCTGGCACGAATTTCAGCAACCCAGGCCGGGTCCGGCGCAACGGGCACAAGATCGGGCTCTGGGAAGTAGCGGTAGTCTTCCGCATCGGACTTTTCGCGTCCTGGGGAGGTGGTTTCGCTATCGGCGTGCCAGTGGCGAGTTTCTTGGACAACTGCCGCTCCAGCTTGCAGGCGCGCAGCCTGGCGCCGAATTTCGTAGCGCACCGCGCGGTCAATCGCACGAAACGAGTTGACGTTCTTAGTTTCGGTGCGGGTACCAAGAGGCGCATCGGGACTTTCACGCAGTGACACGTTCACGTCGGCGCGCACATTCCCACGTTCCATTCGCGCGGGCGACACATCCAGGGCCCGGAAGATATCCCGCAGTGTTTGGACGTATTTTGCAGCAACTTCTGGAGCGCGCTCCCCCACACCGGTGAGCGGTCGGGTCACGATCTCCACCAGGGGAACACCGGCGCGGTTGTAGTCAACCAACGAGTAGGTTGCTCCTTGGATCCGACCTTCTGCACCACCAATATGCGTGTTTTTTCCGGCGTCTTCTTCCATATGTGCGCGTTCAATTTCCACGCGGAATACTGTGCCGTCATCCAACTCGACATCAACCCAACCGTCAGCAGCAATGGGTTCATCTGACTGCGAAGTTTGGAAGGCCTTGGTCAAATCGGGATAGAAGTAGTTTTTGCGGGCGAACCGACAACTTTTCGCGATCGTACAGTTCAGAGCCAGACCAATCTTGATCGCGTATTCCACAGCCTTTTCGTTCACGACCGGCAGGCTCCCGGGCAGACCCAGGGAGACCGGAGTGATGAGGGTATTGGGCTCACCGCCAAATTCATTTGGGGCGGCGTCAAACATTTTCGTTTGCGTTCCCAATTCGACGTGCACTTCTAGGCCGATTACCGGATCGTAATTCGCTACCGCATCATCGTAGCTTGCTAGCTTCGTCATCGCTCCTCCTTCACCAGTGGGCACTGGAGTGTCCCCATGAGTTCTTCAACGGCTCCGGCGATGCGATACATCCGGGCGTCTTCGCGTGCGGGGGCCAGGATCTGGAAACCAACTGGCAGACCATCTGCCAGTCCGACCGGCACGCTCATCGCTGGGATACCCGCAAGGTTGGCAGGGATGGTGGCAATGTCATTGAGATACATCGCCATGGGATCGTCGGTTTTTTCTCCGAAGGCAAATGCCGTAGTTGGTGCGGTCGGTGAGATGAGCGCGTCGACCTGGTCGAAGGCGGTCGCAAAATCACGCTGAACCAGGGTGCGTACCTTTTGGGCACTGCCGTAGTAGGCGTCATAGTAACCAGCTGACAGCACATGGGTGCCAAGAATAATGCGCCGTTTAACTTCGTCGCCAAAGCCGGCAGCGCGCGTTGCCGCCATCACGCGTTCAGCGGTGACCGGCCCCGTTTCGGGCTCGACGCGAATGCCATAGCGCATCCCGTCAAAACGCGCGAGGTTTGACGACACTTCGGCGGGCATAATGAGGTAGTAAGCCGCAAGTGCATAATCAAAGTTGGGGCAATCAATTTCGGTGATTGTCGCACCGGCAGCTTTGAGTTGCGCAACCGTATTGGCGAACTGCTCGAGTACCCCGTCTTCATAGCCTGCACCTTGCAGTTGTTTCACTACGCCCAGGCGCATCCCCGATAGATCGCTGGCACCGCCGGCTCCGGTCTGCACCGCCCCGGTAAGGTCACCAACCGGATCTTGTAGCGATGTTGAATCCGCTGGATCATGTCCTCCGATGAGTTCTTGTAACGCGGCGGCATCGGCCACGGTACGGGTGACCGGACCAATTTGATCAAGGGATGAGGCCATCGCGATCAGGCCGTAGCGAGAAACACCACCGTAGGTGGGTTTCACACCGACTGTGCCGGTGACCGCGCCCGGTTGGCGGATTGATCCGCCGGTATCACTGCCCAGGGCCAGTGGTACCATCCCAGCGGCAACCGCCGCGGCGCTCCCACCGCCCGATCCACCGGGAATGCGGTTTTCATCCCAGGGATTTCGGGTGGGGCCAAACGCTGAGTTTTCGGTCGATGAGCCCATGGCGAACTCATCCATATTGGTTTTTCCCACAATCGGCAGTCCCGCTGCGCGGATACGGGTCACAACCGTTGCGTCATACGGGGCAATCCAGTCGCCGAGGATTTTCGATGCGCACGTGGTGGGCATATCGCGCGTGACCATATTGTCTTTCAGCGCGATTGGCACCCCTGCGAGAGGGTGAAGGTCCTTACCTGCGGCGCGATCGGCATCCACCTTGGCGGCAGTGGCCAGAGCCCCATCGCGATCAATCGCCAAAAAAGCGTTGAGGCGATCATTGAGGGCATCAATACGATCCAGACAGGCGGTGGTCACCTCGACACTGGTGGTACGTCCCTCGCGCATCGCATCGGCAAGTTCAAGAGCGGTCAGTGTTGTCAGCGTCGCCATTATTCCTCCCCGAGAATCTGTGGGACCAAGAAGCCTCCATCTTCGCTGGCGGGTGCCTGCGCAAGGACCTCTTCGCGGTCTAACGTTGGTCCCACCTCGTCACGACGCATCACATTAGTGAGGGGAATGGGGTGGGAAGTTGCGGGAATATCGGCGGTAGCAACGTCACTGACCCGGGCGACCGCATTCGCAATTACATCGAGTTCTGATGCAATACGTTCGATTTCCGTTTCAGTAAGAGCCAACCGCGCCAGCTCGGCAACGCGAGCTACTTCAGCAGTTGAGATAGTCGACATATGTGACAGTCTAAACGATTGCCACCACCGGCCGCGGATCATGCCCATCGGTGCGGTGTGTTCTCACCAGCATTCGGTCGATTCGCCCTGACACCACGGCGCATCTACGCTTATGCGGCACTAGAGTAGGGGACGTGGGAATGATCGGAAAGACACCAACCTTTGCGCAGCGCATCCGAAGCGCAGCGCTGACCACCATCGGGATTACTGTTGCCACCCAGGTCGCTGTTGCCGCCGGGATTACCGTGTGGGATGCATTCCGTCGCCGGCGGGAACATCCCACAAATTTTCCGCGTTCAGCGCCGAAAACGGTAGCAGTCCATCACACCGACATCACGACCTATACCGCCGGTGATGATCTCTATGCCGATATGTTGCGCGAAATTCGGGCCGCTAAACGTGTCATTCTCTTTGAATCTTTTATTTGGAAGGATGACGAAGTCGGCCGGCGGTTCAAACGTGAATTAACCGCTGCAGCCCGTCGTGGGGTGAAAGTATTCGTCATTTACGATCAGTTCGCAAACCTCGTTGTCCCGCCGGCATTTAAACGTTTCGATCCGGCTTTATACGTGCTGCCCTTCCCCCTGTTCCGCCCGGGCATGATTACGCTCAATCCGCGCTATTTTGGGCGTGACCACCGCAAGATTCTCGTGGTGGATGAAGAGGTTGGATTCGTTGGTGGATTTAATATTGGCAAGCTCTATGCCGAACAGTGGCGTGATACGCACGTCCGGCTCACTGGGGAGGGGGTATGGGAGCTCACCAACGCATTTGTTGACTTTTGGAATGCCTACCGCGGCAAAAATTTACCGGAACTTCCCGACCGGGGTGCGCGTGCCTGGGATTCACGTATCCGTGCAGCACTCAATATGCCCAACCGGATGATTTTCCCGGTTCGGGGTCTGTACTTGGAGGCTTTCGATCGCGCGGTTGACCACATTTATATTACGCAGGGATATTTCCTGCCCGATGATGATCTGATGCGGTCAATTATCGCTGCCTGTGCTCGCGGTGTTGACGTGCGGGTAATCGTCCCGCGGCTTTCCAACCACGTGGTCGCTGACTGGGTGGGACGCGGCGCCTATGAGGAGCTGTTACGCGCAGGCGTGCGAATCTTCTTGTATAACAAGGCGATGGTGCACGCGAAAACCGCGGTGATTGACGGTCGGTGGTCAACGGTTGGCACCACGAATATTGACCGGCTATCGATGATCGGTAATTTTGAAATCAACTTGGAAATTATCGACCACAACCAGGCTGCTGTGAT
>JAUNVN010000122.1 GCA_030537655.1 Bowdeniella nasicola
GGGAGAGTCCCGTGGCTAATCCAACGGCAAGCATCATCGGCAGGATGAGTGAATATTGCCCGGTCATTTCCAAAATGATCAACACTGCAGTCAGGGGGGCGCGTGCTGCCGCACCAAATGCCGCTCCCATCCCGATCACTGCGAACGTGGTGATCGAGGACTGTGCCAGCGGGGCAATAAACGCACCGATGATCGCGCCGACGGTGGCGCCGACAAACAGGGTGGGACCAAATACTCCACCGGAGCCGCCAGATGAGATGACCAGTGAGGCAAACACAACTTGAGCGGCAAAAAATACGACAAGGGTGGGCACCGAGTAGTCACCGGTAATAATTCCGTGCAACGTGGCGGTTACATCGCCATACATTTGGGGGACAAAGTACAAGCCGATGCCGACCAGTAGCCCACCAACTGCAGGTCGAGCCCAATTGGGACCGTGGTAAAGCAGGGAGAAGAAGTCATCGATAATGAAAATACTGCGGGAAAACAAAAGGCCGCCCAGGGCAGCGAAGAGGGCTACCACCACCACCCACCACAGATCCATATTGTCGGTTAGGCCCACTTCTGGAATCTCAACAACGTGCAAATCTCCAAGGAATTCGTGTGCAACCACCGCGCCGAACACCGCTGCCATTGTGACCATTCCGATAGTTTCGGCGGTAAAGGATACGAGGATCACTTCCAGGGCGAAGACCGCACCGGCAAGTGGGGTATTGAAGGTTGCAGCAATCCCCGCAGCCGCGCCCGCGCCGGCAAGGAGCGTGAGTTGGCGCGTCGATAGTTTCAGTTTCGTTCCCAAAAACGAGCCGATTGACGCCCCAACCTGCACGATCGGACCTTCTTTGCCTACCGGACCACCACCGCCGATGGCAAGGGGAGTGCCCAACAGTTTTAACAGCGCGACCCGCCCGGGAATCACCCCACCTTTGCGGCGAACGGCGAGCATCACCTCGGGAACGCCGTGGCCGCGTGCGAAAGGCGAAAACCGGTTAATAAATATGCCGGCTAACAACCCGGAAATTGCCGGTGTACAAATCACAAAAAGTGGATGCCACCCGAAAATCCCATGGGGTGCACCGCCGGTTTGTCCATAGTGACGATAGCCGGTCATCACCCACGTCCAGCCGGTAATCAGAACTTGAAATAAGACCGCGACCGCACCGACACTAATGCCGATGATCGCGCATACCACCGCGAAGGCACTGCGATGATCAGTCACTAAGCTGCGCAGAGCGCGAACAAATGGGCTGGGTGGGGTGATCTTCTTGCGTGGCTGATCTGTCATGGCGTTTCGCTCACCTGGGTTGGTCAATGCGCATAGGGCACCGCCGGTAGCTCATCAGCGACCCGGTGATCCAAAATGTCACAGTAAAAAGCTAGTTCTACCGCCAGGGAATCGGCGATGACTTCCGCTGCCCGAAATCCGTGGGATTCATCGGGGTAGCAACGTAACGCGACCGGTTTGCCCAGAGCGTGTAATTTCTCATATACCGCTCGTGCTTGATGTGCGGGAACGATCGGATCCCGCTCTCCTTGCAGCAGGAGTACCGGTGCGTTGATGCGCTCGAGATGACCGAGTGGAGAACGGTGGGCATAACGCTCGGCCTCCTGGGGATAGCGGCCAATGAGACCATCGAGATAGCGTGCCTCAAATTTGTGGGTTTCACCTGCCAGTAAGGCCAGGTCTGCCACACCGTAATAGCTGGTCCCACCGGCAAACACATCCGAGGTGGTCAGTGCCCGTAGCACCGCATAGCCACCGGCACTGCCGCCACGGATCACGGCTTTTCCTACACCAATAGCGCCGGTGCGTTCCAAATGGCGCACCCCGGCAATAATGTCGGCGTTATCAATCACGCCCCACAGCTGTGCCAACCCCTGGCGGTAGGTGCGCCCATAGCCGGATGATCCAACATGGTCAACATCGAGGACTGCAAAACCGCGGGTGGTGAAAAACTGGACTTCGTCTCGATACAGTGGGCTGGTAGCACTGGTTGGTCCACCGTGAACCATCACGACCAGTGGTGGGGCATCCGGTGACATGTCATGGGGGGTAGGCGCGTAGAAGAAACCGTGGGTGAGATGAGCCGCCACCGGCGGATCGATCCCATCGCCTGGCACCGCCGGGGTCGTCCACGTAAGCGCTTCGGGCAGCGATACCCACGCTTCTGGTAGGGCGCAGGGTTGATCGCCTTCCAACATCCGGCTTTGCGCGGCGGTAAGATCCAAACGATACAGTGCCGGAGCGCTGGTAGCGCTAGCCCCGATGAGCGCAAGCGCCCGACCGTGACATGCCAGGGGAGAGATCGGTTCGATCCCCACCACCCAGTCTTCAAGTTCACCGCTGCGCCAATTGAGCTCGCCAAGATGGCGATGGCCGACATTACGCCAGGTGATTGCCACAAAGTCGCCAAATAGGTGCACATATGGGCGAGTCATCGTCCACGGTGGATCGGCACAGTCGTGGTCGGTAGCGTGCACGTGGCGGATGCGGACCTTCGTGCCAAGTTCGGCGCGGTAAATATTCCACCATCCGGTGGCATCATCAATGAAGAGCAGATCGGTCTCGGTAACGAACAGGGGGTGGATCGCTGCGGTAGTCCCATCGGTTAGCGCAATCGGGTCCACACGCTGGCGATCAGCACGTAGGTCAGCCGCGCACAGGCGGGTATGATCCCACGGCATCGTTCCTAAATCCCACTCGTACCAGGCCATCTGGTTACCGCTGGGTGAAAGATGGAGTCCGGCAATAAAATCGGGGCCGTCATAGCGCACCAGTGGTGCGGTGTGCGGATCAAGAATTTCCACAATTGCATGACGTGGATAGCGATCGGTGTCATGAATTTCGGCAATCGCAAAAATCCGTCCTGCGCGCACCTCAATATTCGTATAGCGCCACACGTCGCGTCCAGCGGAAAAACTCGCCGGCTCGGGTGGTTGATAGCCGCGGGTAGCGAGATCGTAGCGGTAACGGTAGATCTGACCGGTGCGGATATCGGAAGCTAACAGATCCCGACCGTCAAGAGCCAGCGCATCGGTACTGTATTCACACACCCGCGTACCGATATCAAGTTCTGTTCCCTCACGTGTAGCCGTTGGCAAGGTCTGGGCAGGGGCCCCGGTGGGATAAAACCGGATGACCGTGCGCCCATCGGGATTGGTACGAAGCGCGTATAGACCCACCTCAGAGACGAGCGGCTGGTGTAGCCGCGTGGGGGTTGAGGACATCCGGTGGAGGGAAAGTGGTGAGGGCTGTGGGCAAGGCCGGTTCATGGGCCTATTCTAATGCGAATCGGGTCTCGATATTAGTTAGTACACAATTGGCCACCCAGCTGGATTCGTAGTGCTATTTATCGGCAAACCTTTTAGGCTGGAGGTCAGCTATTGCCATTTTGGAGGACAACGACGTGACGCTGTTAGATCGGATTGGTACTCCAGGAGACCTACAACACCTGGATTATGAACAATTAAACGCTTTAGCCGCGGAAATCCGCGAGTTTTTAGTTTCCTCCGTTTCTAAAACTGGTGGGCATCTGGGGCCTAATCTCGGCGTCGTGGAGTTAACAATCGCGCTGCACCGCGTTTTTGATTCACCCAACGACCGGCTAGTTTTTGATACCGGGCACCAAAGTTACGTGCATAAAATCCTTACCGGTCGGAAAGATTTCTCGCTGTTACGAGCGCGCGATGGGATCTCTGGCTATCCTGCGCGTAGCGAATCCGAACACGATATTGTGGAAAATTCCCATGCCTCGACCGCAATTTCGTGGGCGGAAGGTATTGCACGTGCAAATCATCTGCGCGGCAATCGCAACAGTGTGGTCGCAATCATTGGTGATGGGGCACTCACAGGCGGGATGGCGTGGGAAGCGCTCAACTCGATTTCTAGTGAGGAAAAATCTCGCCTCGTGATCGTCATCAACGACAATGGACGATCCTATGAACCCACGATCGGTGGGCTCGCCTATCACCTCGATGCGCTGCGCACCAACCGGTCATATGAGAAGTTCATGAACTGGGGCAAACGCACCCTCCTGCGCGGCGGTGCCGCCGGTGAGTTCGCATTCGATGCATTACATGGCATAAAAAAGGGAGTAAAAGACTTCCTCTCCCCGCAGGGATTCTTTGAAGATCTCGGTATCAAATATCTCGGACCGATTCACGGCCATCGTCTCGATGACCTCGAATTTACCCTGCAGTGCGCAAAAGATTACGGCCAGCCGATACTGGTGCATGTTTTGACCGAGAAAGGTCGCGGGTACCAACCTGCAGAAGATGATGTTGCCGACCGGTTTCATGCGGTAGGGGTCATTCATCCGGAGACCGGACTTCCTGTAGCTCCCAGCCGTTTTGGCTGGACAAGCGTTTTCGCCGATGAAATCGTAAAGATTGCGCGTGAGGATAACCGCATCGTGGGGATTACAGCCGCGATGCTCCGTCCGGTGGGGTTGAAACTGCTACGCGAGGAATTCCCCGAGCGTGTGTTTGATGTCGGTATTGCTGAACAGCATGCGGTCACCTATGCCGCCGGTCTTGCCTTCGGGGGAATGCATCCTGTCTTTGCCGTATATTCAACATTCCTCAATCGTGCCTACGACCAGGTTGTGATGGATGTGGGCCTGCATCGCGCCCCGGTTACCTTTGTCCTGGATCGCGCCGGGATTACCGGTGATGATGGAGCGAGCCACAATGGCATGTGGGACCTACAGATGTTACGTTCAGTGCCAGGAATGCGCATCGGTGTTCCCCGAGACGGTGAGAGGTTACGGGAGATTTTACGCGAAGCGACTGCCGATAATACTGGTCCCACCGCAGTGCGGTATCCGAAAGGAAGCCTGCCGGAAGCCTTACCGGCACTCCGTTCGGAGACTGGCTACGATATTCTCGCCGAATCCGATTGCTCTCAGGCTCCAATCGACCGGCGCTTAGCAATTATCGGCCTTGGTCCCTTCGCCCAGTTAGCAGTTGAGGTGGCAGCGGCGCTGCGCGAGGATGTCAGTCACGTGCGCGTCTTCGATCCACGCTGGGTTGTGCCCCACGCGCCGGAGCTAATC
>JAUNVN010000123.1 GCA_030537655.1 Bowdeniella nasicola
GACCCAGCCCCCGACACCATTGTTTGGGCTCCGATCATCTCGTGGCCGGTGGCATTAAAGTGTAGTGCGAAGCGCTCGGCCATAATGTCGTTTGAGCGCAGCGGCAAACATGGCGGCGTGTTGTCCCACCGCACATCGGCTGCACAGCCGGTCGCCTTGGCAGCCGCGACGACGACTGCTTCCACTCGATCGGAAAGTTCCTTCAGTCCCGTCGTGGTCGCCGAGCGAACATACAGGTGCATCTTGGCGCGTTCTGGGATCACATTTGGGGCTTTACCCCCATCGGTAATAATCGCGTGGATCCGGTCGGTAAAGAGCAATTGCTGGCGTAAGACACTAATGCCGTTGTAGGTCATTACCGCGGCGTCCAGAGCATTGACCCCAAGGTAGGGGGTGGCCGAGGCGTGGGCGGTGTGCCCGCGGAAGGTGACATACAGTTCACGCAGCCCCAGGTAGTCCGTCGTGTGGGTGCGTGAGACGCCCGAATAGGGGTGCACCATCATCGCCGCATCGATACCTTCCAGAGCCCCGTGCTGGATCATGATTTCTTTACCGGTACCGTTTTCTTCTGCCGGGGTGCCAAGTAATACCAATTTCACGCCCAGCTGTTTCGCTATTGGGGCGGCAATGAGGAATGCCCCCACCCCGGCTGCGCAGATGACGTTATGACCGCATGCGTGCCCGATTTCAGGTAGTGCATCATACTCGGCCATAATCGCGATCGTGGGGGTGCCTTCAGCCCCGTTCTCGCAGCGCAGCGCGGTTTCCAGACCGTGGACACCAACGGTGGGCGCATAGCCGTGGGCCCGCAGCAATTCAGCGATCGCGGCAACCGACTCATATTCTTCAAATCCGAGTTCGGGATTGTGATACAGCTGGTGGCTAAGCCCAATGAGGTCATCGCGCAGCCG
Organism: Bowdeniella nasicola; assembly: GCA_030537655.1. Lineage (GTDB taxonomy): Bacteria > Actinomycetota > Actinomycetes > Actinomycetales > Actinomycetaceae > Bowdeniella > Bowdeniella nasicola_B. The sequence goes on from JAUNVN010000123.1 coordinate 912, forward strand.
TTGGGTACGCTCATCAAGCGCCGCGCGCTCGTGGCTTGCCAGCCCGGCAAAGCGATCTTGCCAGGTCACCGGGTTGATATCTTCGGTTTGCGCTGCCAGGAATGCCTGTCCAGATTCTGATAGGTGCTCAATGCGAGTTGAGTCCACGGTGAACTCACGCATGGTGTTGTCTCCTTTGAAAGATTAGTTCAGGTCGGTGGGCTGACCTGCGCCGGCTGCCTGAGCTGCGCGCTTGTCATCTTCGAGTTTTTGCGCGGCAATATCGGCATCGATGAGGTCACCCTTGGAGTGGAAGTAGACGCACAGGGTCGAGATTGCGGCCATGATGAAGAAGAATGCCGCAACCGGTTGCCAGTGGCCACCCGAGGAGGTATCAAGCCACTGCGAAAGAGCTGGGACCGCCATGGAGAAGACACCGGCCAGCTGATATGCCAGGGAAATGCCTGACTGGCGGGTGCGGGCATGGAACCAGCCTGACACGTAGGTGCCGATCACCGCGTAGGCGATTGAGGAGGCAACGGTGCCAATGAACTGGCCGAGCCACAGTCCCCACGTGGTGGCATATTCAACGAAGAACAGCATGGGGAAGGCAACCACCATGTGCAGGACCAAACCGATCAGTGTCACCAGGCGAGTTGACCACACATCAGCAGCCCAGGCGGCCAGGGGCACCACGACGATAATGGTCAGGGAGACCATCATGCCGGACTGACTGAGCTGGTGATCGGTAAAGCCAAGGACGGTAACGCCGCGCGCGTTCACGTAGGAGCTAATAATGTACAGCCCGGCAATGGTGATGAGGAAGGCACCGGTGGCTTTCAACACCATCTTCCAGTCGGTACGCATCAACTCGATAATCGGGAGCTTTTCGTCTTCCTTTTCGACTTCTTCGGCAACTGCGGCCTGGAAGATTGGGGACTCTTCAAGTTTGATTCGCAACCAGATCCCCAAGATGCCGAGCAGGCCGGCGAAGAGGAAGGGGATACGCCAGGTCCACTCAACCAGCAGATGATCCCACTTCGGGATCGTCAGTAATGTGAACATGCCTGTGGAGCCCAGCAGGCCAAGCCCATTGCCAATCTGCGGGAAGGAGCCGTAGATGGCGCGCAGCCCCGGGGGCGCAGCTTCCACTGCATAGAGGGTGGCCCCGCCCCACTCGCCGCCCACGGCCAGCGACTGCACGCTGCGGGCGACAAAGAGTAAGACAATGGCGATTGCCCCGGCGGTGGCATATCCGGGGAGTAGTCCGATGGAGACCGTGGCAATGGTCATGGTGACCAACGAGATGATCAGTGCGCGTTTCCGCCCAACCCGATCGCCGATATGACCAAACAGAACAGCGCCAACCGGTCGGGTGATCCCCGCAATCGCCAAGGTGATGTATGACAGCAGCACACCCATGTGGGGGCTGAGTTCGGGGAAGAACACCTGGGGGAAAACCACGGCAGCAGCAAAAATATAAATGCCGTAGTCATACCATTCGATCGCCGTGCCCAGGAGTGTCGCGCCCATGATCTTCAGGGGCGGTTGCCGATGCGCGTCCATGAGAATCTCCATAAGTCTGGTTGAACCAACCCCAAGATGGTACGTGTGTACCAATTCCTTGGGGTACCGAGCATAATTTTAGGTTTCAATGCATAAGTTTGCACGTCATTAGTGCTCGGGGGAGATGTTTGTGAAAAACTGCACCTAAAAAACAATGGTTGCAGCTGAGAAATAGCGCGTTACCGGAAATGTTGGGACTGGGTGGTCAGGTGAGAGATGAGTAAAAATAGAATGCCGCGCGGGAGCAGAAAAAAGGGGAACGGCGTTACCGTTCCCCTTTTTTGTCGTCTTGGATAAATTTAGGCGTTGCGCGCTACCTTGCCGGCCTTCAGGCAGGAGGTGCACACATTCAGGCGTTTGGGCGTCCCGTCTACCAGGGCGCGCACGCGCTGAATATTCGGGTTCCATCGCCGGGAGGTCCGCACGTGGGAGTGCGAAACGCGTTTACCGAAGATGGGGCCCTTGCCGCAGACGTCGCAGTTAGCAGCCACGGTTGGTCTCCTCAAGAATCGCTGTGCCCGCCGATGCGGGATGTCTGGCCGAGCGGCGGCACGCGCAAGCGCGCCGGAGTGCCGGCAACCGGACTAGAATACATAATTGCGAGGCAAAACACCAAACAGGCAGGCGGTGGTTTCGCCCACAGGTCGGCATTTGGTTGTAAAGCGCGGTAGCCTTCGGATAGTCATGTCAAAGGATCCCAACGAATTCACGGTGAGTGTCGCACGTGCCTGGTTGCACGAAGCACTGCGACAGCTGGCTGGCGTGCGCACCCACGTCGATGCCCTCAATGTCTTTCCTGTGCCCGATGCCGATACCGGCACAAATGTGGTCTTGACGGTCTCCAGTGGGGCCAGGGCCGCACAGGAACTTCCAGCACACGCCACCTTGGCCGATTTCACCGCAGCGATTGCCCACGGAGCCCTGTGGGGAGCACGCGGGAACTCCGGGATCATCATTTCCCAAGTGTTGCAAGCATTCGCAGATATTTGTGCCGATCGTGATGCGCTGGGCGCAACCGAACTCATCCAGGTATGCGATGCGGCGGCCATTGCGGCACGTGACGCTATTCCCCACCCGGTGGACGGCACGATCATCACCGTGTGCCAAGATGTCGCCGATGCGACCGTGCGCCTGCCCCTGAACGCGAGTATCACCGATGTGGTGGGCTGTGCGCTCACTGCAGCGCACGAATCACTCAAACGTACCGGGGAACTGTTACGCGCCCACACCGGCGCGCATGCGGCATTTGATGCGGGAGCTGCCTGCTATGTCGTGGTTCTTGATGCGCTGGCGACGGTGTTACACCTTCCCGACATTCCCACCATCGACTGGCCGGGTGAACACGAGTGGTGTGAATGTGTTAACGAGCCGGTTGGCGGCGGCGAATTCGAGGTGATGTTTGTGCACCAGGCTTCCAAACGTGAAGCCATGCGGATGCGCCAGCGCCTAACCGACCTTGGTGACTCGGTTGCCGTTGTTGCCGGACGTAACCATCACTGGCACGTGCACGTCCACCTCGATCAGCCTGCCCGCGCGCTCCCAAGTACCGGGGTGAGCCAACAGGTCATCGTGCGTCACCTGCACCCGGAGACCACCCGCTATGGACTGGTTGCAACCACCACGGCTGCTGGATTACTCGAAGATCTTGCCCGTTCGGGAGCCATCACCACCCTGGCGCCGAGCCAATCGGCTTTGGTACGCGCAATCATTGACACGGGTGCCACCGACGTGACGGTACTGCCTGCCTCCCTGGCCCTGGCGCAACTCGCCCACCGTGCCAAAGCTGACCCACTGCTGCGCGCCGAGGGGATTGAGGTCCATATTGCTCCCACCGATTGTGACCCCCTCGTATTTGCGGCCTGTGCACAGTGGGCGCTGGCGCAACTGATGGAATCCGATGCCCATCCCTATCCGGTTGCGGCCGATATGGCCGACACGATGCGGGTCATTGACCTGCATGCCAGCGCGCGGTCCGCAAAGCATCCACTCCCGCGAAAAATGGTGGCTGAGGTGGCGCTAAGTGAAGAGCCGGTTACCGTCTTTGTTGGTGCCTCTGCCAGCGCCCCCACCGTTGCTCGTCAGATCGACCAGCAATTGCAAGCGCACGGTGTGGAAGTTCACCACGTCGCTGCCGAACAGCGCCGCCCAGCGGGGGACCTCGGGCCTGGGTGCTGGGGGATCCCAGGGTGGGGGCACCCGGGGGGGCGGCGGCGGGGGTGGTGGCGGCGGTGGTTGGGGCACCTGGGGTGGCGCGGGTGGTTTTGCGTTCCAGGGCAGTGGCAGCAGCAGTGGTTGGGGCGCCGGGAGCGGGGTCAGCGCCGACCGCCCGGACACGATCGGCGGAGAGAAGCACGACTGGGACGGGCTGAAACAGGACGACAGCCGCGATGGCGGCGGGGCCGGCCACTACACACACCGCGCGCTCGGGAACCGGCACACCTACGAGGTCTCGCGCACGGACGGCGACACGGAATACACCTCGACGGGCAGCCACTGGGGCGAGGCGGGGCCAGGGAACAAGCCCTTCGAGTGGAGCAACGAGAGGGAGACGACCCACCAGCGAGACG
>JAUNVN010000124.1 GCA_030537655.1 Bowdeniella nasicola
ATGAGCGCGGATTCGATGGTGCAGTGGAACTGTCCGATGCCGCAGCAGAAATGATCTCGCGGCTAGCGGGAAGTGATGGACGCAAAGCCCTGACGATTTTAGAAGCCGCAGCAGCGGCCGTTTTGGAAACCAGCAGTGAAGATGGTCCGGCCGAAATTGACCGCACAGCGGTTGAAGACACTCTCGATGTCGCGGCGGTGCGATACGACCGCACTGGCGATCAGCACTATGATGTGATCTCCGCATTTATTAAATCGATGCGCGGGTCGGATGTCGATGCGGCACTGCACTATTTAGCCAGAATGGTGGTTGCCGGAGAGGACCCGCGCTACATTGCGCGTCGCATTGTGATTTGCGCAGCCGAAGACGTGGGCATGGCGGATCCTACGGCGTTGCAAAGTGCGGTCGCTGCGGCCACGGCCGTTGAATTCCTCGGCATGCCCGAGGGGAGAATCCCGCTAGCGCAAGCAGTCGTTCACATTGCGACCGCGCCGAAATCCAATGCTGCCTATAAAGCTATCGATGCGGCAATCGGCGATATTCGTCGCGGACATGCCGGTCAGGTGCCGCACCATTTGCGCGATGGGAGCTATGCGGGCGCCGAACGCCACGGTCACGGTCAGGGCTACCGCTACGCACACGACTATCCCCACGGGATCGCACCGCAGCAGTATTTGCCGGACACCCTCGCCGATGCGCAGTACTATCACCCCACCACTCACGGGTATGAGAGGGAAATCACCTCGCGAATGGCCGCGATCACGCAGTATTTACGGCCGCAGTCCTCGCCACAATCGGAAGATATCTGATAGGGTATAGCGGCTGCCTGCCAATGCAGGCCCCTGGGGTCTTAGCCTCGATCGGCCGGCCCCGCACGCCATGTGCGTGTGACACACAGTGATGACAGGAGAACAATTATGGCGAATGCTCGCTCCCGCCGCCAGGTGCGCCTTTCTCGCGCCCTCGGCTTGGCGCTGACCCCGAAAGCTCAGCGTCACTTTGAAAAGCGTCCCTACCGTCCCGGTGAGCACGGTCGTGCGCGCCGCCGCAGCGAATCCGACTATGCGGTACGACTGAAAGAAAAGCAGCGGTTGCGTGCCCAGTACGGCATCCGTGAAGCCCAGATGCGTCGCGCCTTCGAACAGGCACGTAAAGAACCGGGTCTGACCGGTGAGTCGCTCGTTGAGCTGCTGGAGATGCGCCTGGATGCGCTTGTCTTGCGTGCAGGTTTTGCTCGCACCATTGCGCAGGCTCGCCAAACCGTGGTGCACCGCCACGTGCTGGTAGATGGCAAACTCGTTGACCGTCCCTCCTTCCGTGTCCAGCCCGGGCAGGTCATCCAAATCAAGCCGAAATCCCAAACGCGTGAACCCTTCCAGGTTGCGGCCGCTGGTGAACACCAAAAGGTGCTCCCCGAGGTTCCCAGCTACCTGGATGTCCAGATTGAAAAGCTGCGTGCCGAACTGGTACGCCGGCCCAAACGTGACGAGGTTCCGGTCACCTGCGACGTGCAGCTGGTCGTTGAATTCTACGCACGCTAACACCTAGAGGATGGCCCCGGGAACGCTGAGACAGCGGGCCCGGGGCCTGCCTACACTCCCGGCCATGCCAAGGCGGGAGCGAAACCCACGCGCCAGCTAGGCTAAGACATATCACTGAGCCTGGTTGTTACCCGATAGGAAAGTACTGATGCGCACTACAGATATCCGTTCGCGATGGTTGGAGTTCTTCCGTAAGAAGAACCATCACATTGCCGAATCGGTTCCGCTCATCTCCCCAGACCCGTCTTTGCTCTTTACCGTGGCGGGGATGGTGCCATTTATTCCCTATATTGTTGGCACCCAGGAGGCTCCGTGGCCCAGGGTCGCTTCGGTACAAAAATGTATCCGCACCACCGATATCGATAATGTTGGCGACACCCCCCGCCACGGGACGTTCTTCCAAATGAATGGGAACTTTTCCTTTGGCGACTATTTCAAAGAAGGTGCCTCCACCTTCGCGTGGGAATTGCTCACCACCGCCCAAAATGACGGTGGTTACGGGCTTGATGGCGACAAAATCTGGGTAACGCTGTGGGAACATGACGATGAAGCCCTTGATATTTGGCAGCGTGTGATCGGTCTTGATCCGAAACATATCGTCAAGCTCAAACGTGAAGAAATCTTTTGGGATACCGGCCAGCCCGGACCTGCCGGTCCCTGCGCAGAAATCCACTATGATCGCGGCCCAGCCTTTGGCCCCGAAGCCGAGGGGGGCACGATTGACCCGGGCGGTGATCGCTACCTCGAGGTGTGGAACCTCGTCTTCGATCAGTACCTGCGAGGTGAGGGTGTCGGTTCGGACTACCCATTGGTAAAAGAGCTTGAACAAAAAGCCATTGATACCGGTGCCGGTCTAGAACGTCTCGCGTTTTTGTTGCAAGACAAAAACAACATGTACGAAATCGATGAAGTCTGGCCGGTGATCGCACGCACCGAAGAAATCACGGGACGGCGGTATGGCGCCAATCCAGATGACGATGTCCGCATGCGTGTTATTGCGGACCATGTGCGTTCCGCGCTGATGCTCGTTGGTGATGGGGTTCGTCCGGGCAATGATGGACGCGGCTATGTCCTCCGGCGAATCATTCGGCGTGCGGTGCGTGCCATGCGCCTGCTCGGTGTTCAAGACGCCACCATGCCGGAGCTGCTGGTGGTCTCTCGTGACGCGATGAGCTCGTCATACCCGAATGTTGCCAGTGATTTCGATCGGATTTCGGACACAATCTACGGTGAAGAAGATGCCTTCGCCCGAACCCTGGGCGCAGGCACCACCATTTTGGATCTTGCGGTTAAACGTGCGAAGGCTGACCAATCCCACCAGGTTAGTGGCGCGGAGGCCTTCCAGCTGCACGACACCTACGGTTTCCCCATTGATCTCACTTTGGAAATGGCTCGCGAACAGGGGGTGAAGGTCGACGAAGCGGCGTTCCGGACGTTGATGAATGAACAGAAAGAACGCGCCCGTGCCGATGCGCGCCGGAAGAAAACCGGGCACGTTGACGCTCAGCTCTACCGCGATATTCGCAAACATATCGGCCATGACACCACCTTCCTTGGCTACACCGATTCAGCTGCCGCAGCCAAGGTGATGGGGATCATTCACGACGGGAAAACTGCCACGGTGGTCACTGCCCCAGCCGAAGTGGAAATCATTCTCGATGACACGCCGTTTTACGCCGAAGCTGGCGGTCAGCTTGCCGACCACGGGGTGATCCGCGGTCGCAATGGCGCCCTGGTGCAGGTGCACGATGTCCAAAAACCAATTGCTGGCGTGATTGTTCACCGCGGCAGTCTTATCGAAGGTGAGCTCGCCCTTGATGAAGAGGTGGTCGGGGAGATCGATATTGATCGACGCCGCCAAATCGCGCAGGCGCACAGTGCCACACATATGGTGCACAAGGCGTTACACGAATTTGTTGGAAAAGATGCAACCCAGGCCGGTAGTGAGAACTCACCATCGCGAATGCGGTTCGACTTCCGCCACAGTGCTGCCGTACCCGTATCGGTGATGAGTGAGATTGAAGAACGTGTCAATGTACGCCTGCAGGAAAATCTCGAAATTACCGACGAGATTATGGGGATGGATGAAGCCCTAAAATCCGGTGCAATGGCTCTGTTCGGTGAGAAATATGGTGACCGAGTGCGGGTTGTGTCCATCGGTGGCGACTGGTCGCGGGAATTGTGCGGCGGCACGCACGTCGATCAGACCGGTACCATCGGCCGGATTGATGTACTTGGTGAATCCTCCATTGGTTCGGGTGTCCGGCGCATCGAAGCTTTGGTGGGCACCGGGGCGTATGCCCACCAGGCTAAGGAGCGCCTGATTTTGAATCAGGTCACCCAAATGGTCGGGGGACGTGCCGAAGAAATGCCCGAAAAAATCGCGAAATTGCTTGAACGAGTCAAGGCAAGCCAAAAGAAACTCACGGCGCTCCAAAGTGCGCAAGCACTGGGGAAGGCCGGAGAACTTGCCGATAACGCCACGACGATCGGCGGAATTCGCGCGGTGATTAAACGCGTGGGAGATCTCGCACAAATTGATGATTTACGCGCGCTTGCCACCAATGTGCGCGACCGGCTCGGCGAAAGTGAACCCAGCGTTGTTGCGTTGATCGCGACGATTAACGACCGGCCAATGATCGTTGCAGCGGTCAACCAAGCCGGACAAGACCGGCTCCATAAGGCCGGCAACCTGGTGAAAACTGCAGCGCAGGTACTCAAAGGGGGCGGGGGAGGTCGTCCCGACCTCGCTCAAGGCGGTGGCCAAGATATCAGCAAAATTGATGAGGCATTAGCATCGATCCGGAAGGCACTGTCGCAGTGACGAAAATCACGATGGCGATTGACGGTGGGGCACGCCGAATTGGTGTTGCGCGTACCGACGCGGGGCGAATTATGGCCCTGCCGGTGGCGACGCTGCGGCGTGAACGCTACGGTGGCCATCTTGACGAAATAGTCGACCTTGCGACGAAATATCGTGCTGATGACTTTGTTGTGGGACTGCCACTGCATTTATCGGGCCGTGAAGGTCGTGCTGCTCAGGCAGCAAAACGCTTGGCGTACGACCTGGCCGAAGCGAGCGGGATTCCGGTGTGGCTAGTCGACGAACGACTCACCACCGTGCAGGCCCACGCGGACCTTGCAGCCGCGGGGCGGGAGATGAGGCTGCGTAAAGATGTGGTTGATCAAGCATCGGCGGTAGTCTTACTGGAGCATGTACTGGAAACGGAACGTCGCACGGGCAGCCGCCCGGGACGGCGTGTGGATGTAAAGGACGAGAGTGCGCACAACTGAGGGTGAACCGTTGACGAGGCGCAGTGCACGCCTGCGCTCAAAGCAACGTGCACGTAAACGTCGAATGCGAACCTTGCTAGCCGTTGGCGTATCCTTGCTTGTTTTACTTGTTGCCGCCTGGTTCGTCGTGCCGATAATTC